>CASGHD010000197.1 GCA_949319575.1 uncultured Anaerolineales bacterium
CTCGCTCCTCCTTACTCATCTGGCGAAAACGATCCACACCCATTATGGATTAAGTACTTTTGGTATGAAATTGTTAAGGTGCTAATCTGTTACGACTTTTCCAGATTCTCCGTCAGGTACGAGTTTACCGTGTCTTACAACCTGTCTACTTGTTTACCTGTCTACTTGTTTACTTACCGACTTGTTTCCTTATATACTTGCCTACATTCCCCAAGGAGAACTCATGGACTTACACCTCAAAAACAAACGCGCGCTCGTGACAAGCTCCTCTCGCGGGCTTGGCTATGCCGCCGCGTTGCTTCTCGCAAAAGAGGGTTGCCGCGTGGCGATCAATGGACGGGATGAGTCAACGATAAAAAGTGTGGCGGGGGAGATAAACAAGGAAACAGGTATACAAGTAGAAGGCTTCGCGGGTGATGTAAGCGATGCGTCTGTGCCTGAAAAGTTGATTCAACAAACTGTGGATGCGTTCGGCGGGTTGGACATCCTCATCACCAACGCGGGCGGGCCGACATCTGGCTCGATCGATTCGCTGGATGACGCCGCGTGGCAAAAAGGGATTGATCTTTGCCTGATGAGTCATGTCCGTCTCATCAAAGCCGCGTTGCCACATCTGCGAAAATCTGATTCGGCAAGTGTGTTGACGATCACATCCTATTCGGTCAAACAGTCGATTCCAAATTTGCTCCTCTCGAACAGCGTCCGCGCGGCGACGGCGGGACTCACCAAGTCTTTGGCGTTGGAACTGGGCAGGGAGGGAATCCGTCTAAACTCCATTCTGCCGGGCTGGACGGAGACGGAACGAGTCGAAGAGTTGATGAAGGCTCGGGCGGAGAAGAATCAGACCTCCCCGTCGGATGAGAAGCGTATGCAGGTTGAATCCACCGCGCTGGGCCGGATGGGTCGTCCCGAAGAGTTTGCCAACGCCGCCGCCTTCCTCGTCTCGCCTGCCGCGTCGTACATCACGGGCGTCTTGCTGAACGTGGACGGCGGAATCATCCAGGGAACTTTTTGATGAAAAATTCCACATCACAAATGTCGTTGCGAGGAGGAGCGCCCTGCGCCACGACGAAGCAATCTCCTCGCGTCGTCAGAAAATTTCTGTCGAAGTTATTCATAATGCTTTCCTCCATGATGTTGCTTTTCTAAGTTGCGCGCCGCAAGCGACTCCCGCGCCGACATCGTCGCCCTTCACAGCCAGCGATGCGCAGATATTGTTGATCCAATTCTTCGATCTGTTGAACGCAAAGCAATATGCCAAAGCCGACCTGTTCTACGGCGGCGCGTATGAGCAGTTGCAAGTTTTCAACTCGGCGGCAGACCCCGAGGATCACGCCGCGTTGTGGAGTTGGTCTTGTGAAAACGCGGGACTGCAATGTCTGAAAGTTCGCGCCGCAACATTCAAAAATTTGCAAGGCGACACATTTGTCTTTCAAGTAGAATTCAACAACCCAGACGGCAGTTTGTTCGTGAGGGGTCCGTGTTGCGGCGCGGATGAAACTGAAATGCCGCCCGTGTCACAATTCGAATACCGCATAGCGCAAGACAACGACGGACAATTCAAAGTCATGGATCTGCCTCCTTATGTCCCTTGATCGAGAAACAAAAAAAATATCTTTTCTAGCGCGCGCGTCGATTTTGATCGCGTCTTTCTTCCTCATTGATAAGATACTCGCCTTCGCGCGGGTGGGCATCATCTCGCGCATCTACACGGACGATGTCGGCTTGCTGGATGTGTTCAACTCTGCCAACAATGTGCCAGACGTGTTGTTCGCGCTCATCTCTGGCGGCGCGCTGGCGATGGCGTTCATCCCGTTGATGAGCGACTACCTCACCACACAAGGACGCGAAGCCGCATGGGATTTGTTCTCGCGCGTGGCGAACCTCGCGTTTCTCGTCACCAGCTCGATCGCGGTCCTGGTTTTTATTTTCGCGCAACAAATCGTGGATCATGTGATCGTCCCCGGCTTCACGCCTGAACAACGCGCGCTCGTCGCTGAACTCATGCGACTGAACCTCATCAGCACAATCATCTTTTCGATCAGCGGACTGGTGATGGCAAGCCTGCAAGCCAACCAGCATTTTATTTTGCCCGCGCTCGCGCCCACCATGTACAACGTCGGTCAAATCTTTGGGGCCATTATTTTTGTGCCAATTTTCGGACTCCCCGGTCTTGTGTACGGAGTCATCCTCGGCGCGTTATTGCATCTCGGCGTGCAAATACCGGCGTTATTCAAATTCGGTTTCCAATGGACTCCCGCGCTCGACCTGCGAAACACCGGACTGCTCGAAGCGCTCAAACTGCTCGGCCCGCGTTTGCTCACCATGGGAGGCATTCAACTCATCGTGATTGCCCGAGACTATCTCGCCTCGTTGACCGGGCAGGAGGGCGCCGTCACCTCGCTCGCCTTCGGTTGGATGATCATGCAAGTGCCCGAGACCCTGCTCGGGACGGCGATCGCCACTGCCATGCTCCCCACCCTGTCGGAATTCGCCTCGCGCGACAAGTGGCGTGAATTCCGTTTGGCGATCGAACGCGCCCTGCGAGTGTTGATCGCCCTCACGATTCCCATCGCGGCGGTGATGGCGGCGGGGATCAATCCGCTTGTCCGCGCCGCGTTCGGCTTCGACGCGGACATGTCCACCCTCATTACATGGACAACCCGCGCCTATCTCATCACGCTCACAGGGTACTCGATCCACGAGATCGCGGCGCGTTCGTTTTATGCTCGCAAAGAACCGATCTTCCCATTGTACGCGGTCATTGTGCGGCTCGCCCTGTTCATCGGCATCGGCTATTTTGGAATCACGCTGTTCAAGCATATCGGAGCGCCGGTCATTGCGTTCGCCGAGATCGCGCTGCTGATCGAATCCATCTTCCTTTTCGTCTGGTTGAGCAGGCGGATGCATGAACCCATCGTGGTGTGGAGCGCGGTGGCCAAGGGAATGATCGCGGCGGTCATTGGCGGAGTGACAGCCTACCTGCTGGCGGCCTACATCCCCGGCTCCGCGGTGTTGACGGCGTTACTCGGCATGACCATCGGCGGAATTGTCTGCCTGCCCATCATTTGGTCGGAAATTAAATTGTTGTTAAAACTCTAAAATCGAGGCTGATATAATCGCTCCACAATTAACATGTCATTCTGAGCATCCGTTCCCAAGTGCTTGACGCAGTTGAACTGCGTCAAGGCCGGCAGTGAACCTGCCGCCGCATCTTTCTCGAGGTAGAAAAAATTTCAAATGTCTGAAGATCCTGGAAGCACACAACCAAACATAAAAGCAGTACAACCCGGGCGCGGCAAACGATTCCTGTTCAACGCGCTGGGCGTGATCGTCCTCCTCGCCATCGCGATCGTGACCGGATTCCGCTCTGGCATCGGCACACGCCAGAGTTACCAATCGTCGGTGATGAGCGGACAACTCAGCGAGCAATTCACCTTCGCGCTCGTGGATATTCAATTCGGGCGGTACGAAAACGCCAAACAGCGCCTCGAGTGGATCATCCAACACGACCCCGCCTTCCCCGACGCGCAACAACAATTGACCAATGTGCTGGTGTTGATGAACCAGCCCACACCGACGGTCACTCCCTCGCCCGTACCCACTCATGATTTCAGCGGCGCGGAAGAGGCATACGCGCGCGCCCAACAACTCATCGCCGCGCAAGATTGGCCCGCCGCCATCAGCGCGCTCGACGAAATGCGCAAACTCGACCCCACCTATCAAACCTCCCTCGTGGATGGCATGTACTACTTCGCCCTGCGCAACTACGGCGTGAACCTCATCAATGGGGGGAATCTCGAAGGCGGCATTTACCAGATCACACTGGCAGAACGATTCGGAACCATCGACCGCGACGCCAACGGACTCCGCGAAGGCGCGCGCATCTACCTCATCGGCGCGTCGTTCTGGGAGTTAGATTGGCAACAAGCCGTCTTTTACTTCGATCAGGTCTATCGCGGTTGGGCAGGTCTGTGGGACGGCACCATGTATGCCACCACCCGCTATCAATACGCCTCCATGCGCTACGGCGACGACCTGCTCGCCAAAGGCGATTACTGCGGCGCGTACACCCAATACACTAACGCGCAAGGGGTTGGCGAACTCGATAGCGCCGCTCAAAAGGGATTCAACGAAGCGACAGAAGCTTGCTACCCTGCCACCGCCACACTCGAGCCCATCGTACCCACTGAAACCCCAACCCCCGGCGGACCGCCGCCTGCCGATACGCCAACCGAAACGCCAACCGAAACGCCAACTACACAACCACCACCCTCCCCATGACGCCTCCTCCCAACTGGGCGATCGTACTCACCTATTGGTTGCATTTTATTGCCACGGTCATGTGGGTGGGCAATCTTTCAGCAATTGCCTTCCTGCTCTTACCCGCCATGAAGCGCGCGCTCGACCCGAACGCGCAACTGGCGTTGATCGAAGCCATCCAAAAACGGTTCGAACCCCTCGCGTGGTTCAGCATCAGCCTGCTGGTTTTGACCGGCTTATTCCAGATGAGCGTCAACCCGCATTATGACGGGTTTCTTTCCACCAGCGCGCAATGGTCGCTGGCGATCCTTGCCAAACATTTTCTGGGCATGTTTGTGATCGTCGCCACCGCCATCCAAACCTGGGATGTGACCCCCGCCCTGCGTCGCGCCCTCGTCAAATCGAAGAAAATGGATAATTCACACGAACTGGAATCCCTGCGCCGCCGCGAAACCCGGCTCATCCAAATCAACCTCATTCTGGGAATCCTCCTCCTCGCCGCGACGGCTGTCGCAAGAGCCGCATAAGCAGACGTGAATCAAAACAGCCCGCCTCCTTCTCAGGGGCGGGCTGTTTCTGTTTCCTGCAACCGAATCAACTCGTGGAGCATCTACACGCGGTTACAGATTACAACCGAATCAACTCCTGCGCCGGAACCCCGGTCAGATCATACGCCATCGCGCCGGTGATTTTTACCGGCACGATCTCGCCGATCTTCACTTCGCCCTCGATAAATACCAAGCCGTCGATCTCCGGCGCGTCGCGGTACGAACGTCCGATGGCGATCCCTCTATCGCGTCCTTCCACTAACACATCCAACGTTTTGCCGACATACGATTGATTGACCTGCATCGAAATCCCCTGTTGCAGCTCCATCAACTGTTCAAAACGCGCCTGCTTCACCTCGGCAGAGACGGGGTCGCCAAGCGGCTCGCTCGTCGTCCCCGGCTCGAACGAAAATTGGAATGTTCCCACACGGTCGAAGCGGATCTCTTTTACAAAATCAACCAGCGCCTGATATTCCTCATCTGTTTCACCGGGATATCCAACGATGAATGTTGTGCGAATGGCAAGGTTTTGAATCTTCGCGCGCATCTTTCCAAGCGCGCGATGCACCCAGTCAATATTCGAGGGGCGGCGCATACGATACAACGTCTTGGGATGCGCGTGTTGAAGCGGCATATCGAGATACGGCAGGACTTGTTGGCTCGAAGCCATCACATCGATCAGGCGATCCGTCACATAGCCGGGATAGGCGTACATGACGCGGAGCCAATCCATGTCGGGAACTTTTGTCGTGAGTTCCTCCAGCAAAATTGCCAGCCCATCTTTCATTCCCAAATCGTGACCGTAATCAGTTGTGTCTTGCGCGATCAGGATCAACTCGCGCACACCGGCATCGCGCAGGAGACGCGCTTCATCGACGATCAAATTTACAGGGCGCGAAACAGCCGTCCCTTTGATGAGGGGAATCGCGCAGAAGGCGCACGGGCGGCGGCATCCATCCGCCACTTTCACGTACGCGCTTGCGCCCGCCACCGACGCGCGCAATGCGTTCTGTTCATCTGTGCCGACAGTTTTAGCGTCGGGCAGGTGATACAACGGCTCAGGGTGCGGACCCTTGCGAAGTTCGCCCACCACTTGAACAATATCCATCCAGCGGCGCGTGCCGAGAACGCCGTCCACACCTGGCACTTTTTCCGCAACTTCAGAGCCGTAGCGTTGTGTCAGGCATCCCGCCGCGATGAGGATTTGATTCTTTTTCTTGCCGCCGGCAAGTTCGCGTAAGACATCCAACGATTCTTGTTTTGCGGGTCCAATGAAGCCGCAGGTGTTCACGATCAACACATTGGCATGAGACGGATTATCCACCGCGTGATAACCGTCGCGGGCGAGAAGTTGCGCCATCGAATCCGAGTCGACGGTGTTTTTGGCGCAACCAAGAGAGACGAGGTGAAAGGTGTTTTTTGACAAGATCGTTTTCCTTATCATATTGCGAGATTAATCTCGCATTACGGTGTTCCAGTTATCCTCGGCGTAGCGGAGGGTATCGGAGTTCTTGAGGGCGGCGTCGTCGCCGTTGGCGTAGGCGTGATCGTCGGCGGCTGTGTCGGCAATGCGGTGGGGGTGACGATCTCTGCCTCGCGGTAGATGTTGCTCACCACTTGACCAAACCCGCCCAGCAAGCCGAGATCGCGCCCGTTGTAGACAATGCGGAGCGCGGCGCCGCTTCCAACCAGCACCTCAACTTGTTCCTCCGCCTCGAAGGGATACGCCGTTCCGGGAATCACGCGCCCGTTGAAGACTTCCTCCCCATCCACGATCACGCGCATGTACGTCCGCTCGATGGCGATCAGGTTCACCTGCACGTTGACGTTCAGGTTCTGGGTTGGGATGACAATGGTAACCGTGGGTTCGTTCTCTTCGATCAACGCCAGTGTGGCTGTGGGCGTGAACAGGGATGGGTCGGTGGTGGCAAGCAACACATCCGAAATGGACGGCGCGGTGGGTTGTATATTCTGTTCATTTTGCCGGTTCACGATCCAGGTGATGCCCCAGATCAGAAATCCCACCAGCAGGATGGCGCTTCCGATGCCGAAGATCATATCGCCCGCGATGAAAGCGCGAAGCGGCGGGATGTTCGAGCTACTCGGTTCGCCCGGTTGCCGCCCAGGCTTTTGCGGATTATTCTCCCGATGTCGCGTCTGTAACGCGTCGGCAAATCGCAGGAGGATGGTGTCCGCGTCGAGGTCGAGGAAGGATGCGTAGTTGGATAACATGCCGCGCGTCTGCACTGTGGAGGGAAGTTTATCCATGGCGCCGTCTTCGAGCGCTTCGAGGTAATGCGCTTTGACATGCGTATTCCACTCCACCTCGCTGAGGTGCAGGCTGAGGGTCTCGCGTCGATTGCGGAGTTCAGCGCCGATCTCTTTAAAGATCAGAGAGGATGGCTGGAGGTCCTCCGGTTGGATCGTTGAAGGATGATCGTGAGCCGTGTCAATTGGTTGAGCAATCTCATCTTCGGCTTGGGGAATAACCGTCTCAGGCTGAGAGTTGGTTTGTCGCTTGCCTCGAATTGAAACAGCAGAAGTTAATCTATCCAGCCACGATTGCCACAGGCTGTCGCTCACATCGGGAGGGGAGGGTTCTTCCGCTTGAGCCGCAACAGGTTGTTCGATGACCAATTCAGGCTCGGTCAGCGCGGCTGGTTGTTCGACAATCTCGGGCTGTGGGTCGATGACTGGCTCTGCTTCGGGTTCAATTTTTTTACGTTCGCGTCGGGGCTTGGAAGGCGAAGAGGTTGCCGCGGGTTTCGGCTCGGCTTTTTTACGGCGCGTGGGTTTGGAGGGGGAAGAATCGGTGGCAGGTGTCGAGTCTGCTTTTTTGCGGCGAACAGGACGGGATGGGGAGGGAATTGTCGCTTCTTGAGGAGGAGAAACCTGAGGGGGCGATATCGCCGGCGCGGGAGTCAAATCCATTGGCGTGACCATCTCACCTGACGATTTGTTCGCGGCGCGCATGTCATCCAACAGTTGGTCAAAGTTCAAGCCGAGGAATTCGGCATAGTTGCGCAGGTATCCGCGCGCTTGCACGGGCGATGGCATGGATGAGAGATCGTCCACTTCGAGCGCCTGCAAATAAGGCACACGGATACGCGTGGCTTCGAAGACTTTTTCGAGCGTGAGGCGTTTGGCTTCGCGGGCTTCTTTGAGTTTCTGACCGATGGTTTGCATTACGAAAAAATTTTACCGCTAAGTATGCGAAAGGCGCAAAGATTTATATAACTCTTGGCGAACTTTGCGTTCCAAAGAAAATAAAACATCACCAGCGCCCCATCCCACGGGAACATGCCGGTGATGTTATGAACGGAGAGTCTTTCCTTACGATGCGGATGTTTCGGCGGCTTCGGCAGGCGCTTCAACTGGCGCTTCCGCCTCCGTTGATTCTGCCTCACCGGCTTCGCGCGCCTCGCCCTCGCGGTAGACAATGACCTTCACTTCGGGGACAAGGTCCATCGTCAGGCGGACGCGGGCTTTGAACTCGCCGAGGTTGCGGATCGGTTGCATGTCGACCTGTTGTTTTTTGACTTCGTAACGAGTCTGTTCCTGGATTGCGGTGGCAACATCTTGTGTGGTGATGGAGCCGTAGAGTTTCCCGGTCTCGCCGGCCTTCGCCGCAAAGTTGAGAATAACCGCGCCGATCTGGGTGGCCAGGTCTTTGAGTTCGCTATTGAGTTCGGTGCGTCGAATCTCAGCCTGTGAGCGAATCTTTTCGACTTGTTTGAGCGCTCCCGCGGTGGCAAGGACAGCCAGCCCCTGCGGCAACAGGAAGTTACGCCCATATCCATCCGCGACTTTTTTCACGTCCCCCGCGCGCCCCAATTTGTATACATCTTTGACCAGCATTACTTTCATTGTTTAAGCCCTTTCTTTCCAAAAAGTTTAGATTCGAGCGAAGGGTACGTCGCTCGGCGGGGTATTTTATCATAGGTTGGCGGGATATTTTCAATTGAAGTGGAAGCGTTCAATTTGCAGAATCTGATGCAATGACCAACCCTGATATAATCCCGCCGATGAACCGTAAAGCCATACTCATTTTCGGCTTCTTAATTCTCTCAATTCTCGTGGTTGGCTTCACCTTTCCTTTCACGCGCGCTTCCGCCGCGCCGCACAGGCAGGGATTCGTCACCGCCACGCCGGGCGCGGATGGTCGTATCCTGTATACGGTTGCGGATGGGGATAACTGCGGGCAGGTTGCGCTTTTGCATGGAATCACCGTGCCGCAACTGCGCCAATTGAACACTCGCCTCGATCAGGATTGCGCGCTCACTGTCGGACAGCAACTGGTTGTCGGTGTGATCTCGATCGAGCCTACCGCTGGACCCGCGCCTACGCTTCCATCACCGACGCCCACCTCCACGCCCATCGATGGGACGACGATCGTGTGCGTCCTGCTCTTCAACGATGCCAACGGCGACGCGTTGCGGCAGGAAACAGAATTCGGCATCGATGGCGGCGCGGTCAGCCTGACGAATATCAACGGTTCGTTTGCCGAGACCAAGGATACTGTTTCTACATTTGACCCAGACACGCTGGAGCCGGACCGTTCGTGCTTCGAGGATGTGCCGCAGGGAGAATACAACGTCAGCATGGCGGTGCCCGATAGTTATAACCCGACCATGGTGATGAGCTATAACTTCACCGTCAAGGCAGGCGACCGGGCTTCCGTTGATTTTGGTGCGCAACCCAAAACAGTGACGGTGAGTGAACCGACCGAACCTGAAGGCGGCGGCAGATCGTCGATCCTTGGCGTCTTCGGAATACTTCTGTTACTCGCTGGCGCCGGGCTTGGGTATTATTCATGGCGCGCCAGCCAGCCGCAAAGCAAGCTGAAGGGTAGCCCGCTGGATAAAAGATAGAACAAAAAACCTCCGAAATTTCGGAGGTTTTTTTCAACCTTCAACCTTATTCATCACCCCATCGGGTGCTTCATCCTCTGCCCGCCGATCAAATGGAGGTGCAAGTGAAACACGGTCTGCCCGCCATCCGCGCCGTGATTCGAGATCAGCCGGTAGCCTGTTTTATCGATCTTCTCTTTTTCTGCGAGCCCACGCGCCACGGTGAAGAGATGACCCATCAACGGTTCGTCCGCTTCTTCGAGAGTGGCTACCGACTCGATGTGACGGTTCGGCACGATCAGGATATGCGTCGGCGCGACCGGGTTGATATCGCGAAAGGCGGTCGCCTGTTCGTCGCGATACGCGATGGCGCCGGGGATGTCTCCTGAAACGATCTTGCAGAAGATGCAGTTGTTGTCGGTCATGTTGAATTATCCTTTTGCTGGGGCGGTGTTTCAACACCCTTACTTTTGTGTGATTGTTCCAAATTCTACCCCAGCCTATGAAAAGCATTAGAAACTTCTTTGCATTCCAGGGCGTCTTATCAATTGGCGATATAATCCCCGCACGAAGGAATACCCATGAACGAAACGATTCTCACACTCCTTGTTTTCCTCCTTGCCTTTGGCGGCATGGTCATCATCCACGAATTCGGGCACTACATTGTGGCGCGCTGGTGCGACATCGAAGTGGAAGAATTCGGGCTCGGCTTTCCCACGCCGGGCGCGATCACCCTCTTCACCTGGAAGGGAACCCGCTTCACGCTGAACTGGCTTCCGCTCGGAGGCTTCGTCAGACCCAAAGGCGAGAATGATCCGAACGTGCCGGGCGGGTTGGCGGCGGCGCCTCCGTGGAAGCGCTTCGCTGTTCTTGTTGCCGGTCCGTTGATGAACCTCTTTACAGCAGTCCTCATCTACAGTTTCATTTTCTATCGCGTCGGCGCGCCCGATACGACGCGTGTGCTGGTTTCCTCGGTGGTCGAAGGAAGCCCGGCGAACTCGGCGGGGTTTCAAGCCGGCGACATTTTCGTAAGCGGGAACGGGCAACCCATCCACAGTTACGACGAACTGCGCGTGATCGTGGACGCCGGTCAAGACCAGCCTGTGACCTTCCTCGTGAGCCGCAACGGAGAGGAATTGGAATTGGTCGCCACGCCACAATTCGACCAGGCGCAAAACCGCGTCATGATCGGAGTGGGGCTGGGCGTGCCTTTCGTCCGGTCTGCTTCGCCCCTTGAAACGCTCAGCCTTGGCGCGCGGTATACCTATTTCAACATCCGAAATTTGATCTCGCTCCCCGCGCAAATGATTCGCGGCACTCTCACTCCGGAACAAAGCCGCGTGATCGGCTTGAAGGGCATCTACGACATCATCGGTCAGACGGTGAGTCACGATGTGGAAGCGACATCCAACCCCAGCGCCGGCGAACCGGTTCCGACCGATCCCGCCGACCAGCCAGTGCGCACGCTTGAATTGATCGCCGGGCTTTCGATCAGCCTCGGCATCTTCAACCTGTTCCCCTTCCCCGCGCTGGATGGCGGGCGCATCATCTTCATCCTGCCCGAGTTGATCTTCCGCCGCCGCGTCCCCGCCAATGTGGAAAACCTCGTGCACGGACTCGGCATGACCGTGCTCCTGTTATTCATGATCTACGTCAACGTGATGGATTTCGTCAACCCGATCGGCATTGTTGTGCCCTAACCCATGAACCCAAACCCGAATCCCTTCCAGTTTGTGCTCGACGCGCTCCTCAACGAGAAAAAGAAGTTTTCCCCCAAGTTTCTGCATCACTTCTCCGATATGGGAGCGCTTGAACTCAAAACGCTCGGCGATATTTGGCCGCGCGTCAGCGTCAAGCGCAAGTTGAGCGTGCTCGAACTACTTGAGACGCTTGCCGAAGAGAATACCCTCGTCTCGTTCGATGATTTTGCAAAATCGATTCTCACCGACGCGGAATCCACCGTGCGCGGGCGAGCCTTGCGCCTCCTGCGCGAATCGGACGATACCCGCCTCGTCCCAACGTACATCGATATGCTCAAATCGGACGCGGATGCGCAGACCCGCGCTGAAGCCGCCGCCAACCTTGGCTTGTTCGTTGCCCTCGGCGAACTCGAGGAAGCGCCACCCGATATCAAAAAGCAGGTGGAAGATGAATTGCTGGCTGTCGCGCATGGCAGTGACGATGCAAGAGTCCGCCGGCGCGCGCTCGAAGCGATTGGGTTTTCCTCGCGTCCCGAAGTGACCGCGTTGATCGAGTCGTCGTTCAAGCGTGATGATTCCGCCTGGCAGACCTCCGCGTTGTTTGCTATGGGGCGCTCCGCCGATAACCGCTGGGATGAGCGCGTAATCGCCTCGCTTGCCAACGTGAACCGTAATGTGCGCGAAGGCGCGGTGGAGGCGGCGGGACAGCTGGGCATCAAGGAAGCCACCCCGATTCTGTTGAAGTTGGTCGAAGACGAGGAAGACGATGATGTGACCGGCGCGGTCATCTGGTCGCTTTCGCAAATCGGCGGCGAGGATGCCCGCACCTTCATCGAAAACCTGCTCGACCAGACCGATGATGAAAATGAAGACCAGATCGAGTTCCTCGAAGAAGCGCTCGAAAACCTTGCCTTCACCGACGAGTTGGACAAGTTCGATCTCTTCAACATTGAAACGGACCTTGAGTTCGAAGATGAAGCGGGGGATGAGGAAGACTCGTGAAATAAAGGGCAACGCCCAAGGTTGTGGATAGCCCAACAGGCTGACTACGGCAAAACTGAGTCACGGAGACGTTATAATCCCCGTGACTTTTCTGTTTAACAACCGACTCCTCTATGGAAATGATATTTGCCCTCTGATTACCTTACACAATGGTTTTAAAACGCAGATAAACGCTGATTCAAAGTAACTACTCAGGCATGTCGTTGCGAGGAGGCTCTTGCTCGCCTGCCCCGATGTTTTTCGGGGTCCCGACGCCTGTCCTGAGCCTGTCGAAGGGAAGCAAGCTCCCGGCGTTGGGGGACTGCTTCGGCAAAACCAAGAGCGCCTCGCAGCGACATGTTCCCAGGCTGTGTAGTTACACATTACTTGGTTTTTTTCTTTGTGACCGTTGTGTCATTTCGACAAGCGCAATGCAAGCCATTGTGTTTGAAAAGGGTTTCCCGTTAAAAACGGTAGAGCCGAAAGTGTAAGAGAGTATTTCTTAAGTCTGAAGCCTGGTTCTTTTGTACACGCATCTCACGGAACATACGGAAAAAGACAACTTTTTAAAGCTCTTTTCCGTGAAAATCAGTGAAATCCGTGGCGTCCGTGTCGAAAAGAAGAAGTTAAGAAACAGTTTCTAAGGTAATCAAATTTGCCCTCACGGATTAACCCTTTGCGCTCTCCGCGTCACTTCGACAGGCTCAGTACAAGCCTTTGTGTTTGAAAACCATGCCGCTCTCCCTCCTCGCCTCCACGTTTGCCAATAATCTTTTGCCGATCCTGCTCCTGAGCGGGGCTGGGTTTACCCTCGGCAAAATATTCCCCATCGACTCGCGCTCGCTTGGGCGGGTGATCTTCTATATTTTCGCTCCGATGCTCGTCTTTGAACTGCTCGTGCAAAACGAGATCGATCTTACCGAAGCCGTGAAGGTGGTGTCTTTCACCGCGGTATACATTTTCATCATGCTGGGGATCACGCTGGGGTTTGGTCTCGCATTCAAGCTCGACCGCCCAACCCTGGCGGCGGTGACCATCGCCACAGTTTTCGGCAACACGGGCAACTACGGGCTTCCGCTCGTGTCGTTTGCGTTTGGCGGCGATGCCCTAAAATATGCCGGCTTGTTCTTCGTCACCACGGCGATCCTTCACAACACAGGCGGAGTGTTGATCGCCTCGCTCGGGCACATGAACTTCAAGCAAGCCTTTCTTGGCATGTTCAAAGTGCCGGTGGTGTACAGCCTGGCGTTCGCCGCGCTGTTCCGGGCGTTGCATATTGAACTGCCCATGGCGCTCTCGCGCACCATCGAGCTTGCCGCGGGCGGGAGCATTCCGATGATGATCGTTCTGCTTGGCGTGGAACTCTCGCGCGTGCGGTGGACGGACAAACTGCGCGGCGTGGGTTTGAGCGTGTCGCTGCGATTGCTGGCAGGACCCGCCGTCGGATTGTTGCTCAGCCTCCTGTTCGGGTTGAGCGGCGCGGCGCATCAGGCGGCGGTGATCCAGTCTTCGATGCCGGCGGCGGTGAACACAACCATCCTTGCCACCGAATACAAACTCGATTCGTCGTTGGTGACAGCCATTGTGTACCTCGGCACGCTTCTCAGCCCGCTGACGTTGACGCCTCTGATCGTGCTATTGGGGAGCGGCGCGTGAAACTCGCGCGCGCTTTGATCTTCGTCACATTGGCGTATGCGTTGGGGTGGGCGAGGCAGGTCCACTCGTCGGCTTTGAACGCGCCGGCGGGGCAGGGAGGCGTCACGTTTGAACGAGTCGAGGCGGTATATCGGTTTGGCGGGCAAGTCGATTTCCTCGCCGTGATCCTTTCGCCCAGCCCGTTGCAAAGCGCGTCGATCACCGTTTTCGATCACCGGTTGAATGTCCTGCGCTCGGAACCGCTGACGGTCAACCCGGACGGCGCGTCGCAATTCATCCTGGATGCGCGGCAGACCAACATGCGCGCGTTCACGCTGGTGTACTGGCGGTACGATCTTGTGCTCGGCGACGGCGCCGCGTTCCAAAGCGAATTTTTTTCGTTTCGATACGACGACAACCGTTTCGATTGGCAGGAGTTGGAGGAGGGTGGGTTGCGCCTGCGCTGGACGCAGGGCGATGAGGCGTTTGCGCAAAACATGCTGGGCGCCGCGCGCGCGGGGTTGGATGCGATTGGTCAATATTTCCCGGTTGATCTTGCCCAGCCGGTCGATCTTTTTATTTATGCTTCGCAAGCCGATATGCAGTTCCCCGGTTATGATTCGTGGGTGGTGGGTGTGGCGGAGCCGTCGAGCAATGTGGCGCTGGCAGTGATCGAACCGGGCGATCAGCAAACCGAACTGATGGGGTGGCGCATTCCGCATGAACTGATGCACGTGATGATGTATCGCTACCTCGGCGAGGGCTACGATCACACGCCCGCGTGGTTGCGCGAAGGGTTTGCAACGCTTGTGGAGGCAAACCCGACGCCCGAATACGATAACGCGCTGTCGAGCGCCGCCGCGCGCGACGCGTTGATCCCGTTTGTGGATTTATGCGCGTCTTTCCCAGTTCAAGCTGATTCGGCGTTTGTGGCGTATGCCCAAGCCCGGTCGTTTGTCGCCTTCCTGCGCGACACGTTCGGCGTTACCAAACTTGTCGACCTCGCCACCGCCTACGCGGACGGCATGGCCTGCGACAGCGGCGTGGAACTGGTCTACGGGTTGACATTGACGCAACTGGAAGCGGACTGGCGTCAATCTGCGCTCGGGCAGGATGTTGCCAATACCGCGTTGCAAGCCACGTTCCCGTACCTGGTGTTGTTGTGCGTGATGTTGGTGATTCCGCTGGCGCTGGGGTTGAATGCGATGAGGCAGAAGACGAGGAAGTGATATGTCTTTTGACGATGAATGATGGACGGTGGATGATGGACGGTGGACGATGGACGGTGGACGATGGACGATGGACGATGGACGGTGGACGGTGGACGATGGACGATGGACGATGGACGATAGACCATTGTTGTTGATGACTCAATTCCATACAGGAGAAACTACTCCATGACTGATCTCGTTCGCGCTCACGTTCATGTAAAGGGACGCGTGCAGGGCGTGGGCTTCCGCGCCCACGTGGAATATCACGCGCGCCAACTTGGAGGGCTAACTGGTTGGGTTCGCAACATCGGCTATGACACAGTGGAAGCAATCGCAGAAGGGGAGCGCGAAAACGTGGAACGCCTCATCGAGACGATGAAGCAAGGTCCCAGCATGTCGCGAGTGGATGAGTCAACGGTGGAGTGGGAGAATGTTACCGGGGAGTTTCAGGAGTTTGAGACGAGGAGGAGTCTCTAAAAACGAGATTACCATTCTTTCTACCCACCTGTCAGTTCCTCAATGGGACGCAGAAAAACGCGGGTGAACACGGATTTTTCAAAAACAGGCGTTTTTGTTTGAGAGACAGTCCCCGCCTGTCCCTCCGCACACTGGATCACAGACTGACGACGCGACCGTGGCGCTCTTGATCGTCCCTGGCGGGCAGTCTTGTGGGGGCACGCACTGCACGCTCCCTCCTCCCCCGCCTCCACACGAGTTGGCAGAGCAACAGGTCTGGTTGGATTTGCATCCGCCCCCAGGTCCGCTCCCACTACACCCGCTTGCTCCACTGTACCCCGCCCCACAGCTTGATCCCTGCCTGCACTCCCCTGGGCACGACGACCCGCCACCCCCGCCTCCTACTACTGGTCCACTCCAGCTACAGCTCCCGCCTCCGCAGTCCCACTCGATCCCTGCGCCGTTGCACGATGTCGTGTTTGTGTAATCCGAGCAATACTCCACCGCATATGTCACTCCCGCGCACGAGAGGCTACAACTACAACCAGGATCAACTCCCTCAATACATCCAGTTGGTGAACAAATAATATTTCCCGTCGCCCCCGTAATGGTCCCGCCATTACACACTTGCGCGCTCACCTCTCTGGGCGTCAGGGTCACAGAAGCCAAGCCAGTTATGAGTATCGCCGCAAGCAGTCGCTTCATTTCTTCACCTCCCACCACATCTCCTCTATCTTACCCCTTACATATTCGCTCATCCCCTCAAATCGCGCGAGCTCCTTGTGCTGTGGCTGTTTGGGATGGGTGAGATCCCAGATAGAGCGTAGCAAAATACCTTGGTACCTTGTGGCTAGTTTTGACGGCTCTTCGCTCGCTACAATTTCTGGCTTTACATACAGGTATAGCGTGATGTCGGCTATACCCTCCTCATCAGTCGGCGTATAACTCACGCCCCAGCTCTGGTACGGGCTGGTCTCGCCTGCCCCAAATGTCTTGCCCAACATCTGCTCATCAGGTGACAAAACAATGAGAACCTTGCGCACGCTCATCATCCCCGCCATCGCGCCATTTGATTTGTAATTGATTACGTTGGCAGGTTCAAAAACCCCCGCTTCTTGCAGTGCCATCTCTATCTGCTCCACGTCTACTTCTCTTACTGCCATATCTGCGACCTGCGAATGCACCCGCACTCTCGGCACCCACATCTCCCTTGCCTTCTCTACCATCCACTCCCACTGCCACCAACAGGTCACGATAAGCCCTATCCCCAACAGTAATAGGGTCTTATGCTAAATCGGGAAAGCGAGTGCCTTGATTTGGAGGAAGTCTGGCTTGCCAAGTAAGCGATTGATGTAAACACATAACGTATGAGCAGCGAGTTTG
>CASGHD010000198.1 GCA_949319575.1 uncultured Anaerolineales bacterium
AAATATGCCGCGGCGACAAGTCCATTGTGCCCACCGCCGATGATGATTGCGTCGTAATTATTTGATGTCATAAATAAATCCTTCTTCATTTCTTCGATCAAGAAGCGTCGATGTCATAGCCAGGGTAATTTAAAGTCAAAAACAAGGATTCTGACGAAACCATGGACTCGAAAATTTCTCTTGTGAATTTTACTCGAGAGCGTCAAAGCCGCCACCATCAACTCATCGAGGCGTGGCGGCGTTGCCAGCAAACCGGCGAACTGCAAAGCGAATCTGTTGAAGTGCCAATACGCCATCAATATTTGCAACTCATTGTCATCCCCGATTCACACGCATCCGCCGCCTCGAAACCGTGCGCCGCGACTTCATCAGCAACCTCTCGCGCGAACTCCGCGCGCCGCTTGCCTCGCTCAAAGCCCTCACCGAGACTCTCCACGACGGCGCGTTGGATGACCCTTCCGCCACGCGCCGTTTCATTGACCAAATTCAAGTGGAGGTGGACGCGCTCTCTCAGATGGTGACCGAACTCCTCGAACTTTCGCGCATCGAATCAGGTCGCCTCGTGCTGGACCTTCAACCTGTCTCGCCCTCCGACCTGCTTTTCTCCGCCTCCGAACGGATGCAACTCCAAGCCGAGCGCGCGGGGACACGCTTGCGCGTTGAATGTGAAAACGATCTACCGAAAGTCAAAATTGATTCGCAGAGACTCGAACAAGTGTTGGTGAACCTGATCCACAACGCGGTCAAGTTCACACGCGCGGGCGGCGAAGTCGTTTTGGGAGCCGACATCGTCCCCGCAGGAGAGGCAGGCATGGGCGAGGCGCGATTCGCTGTGAAGGATTCGGGAATCGGAATCCCGCTTGAAGACGTCCAACGAATCTTTGAACGTTTTTATCGAGTGGATAAATCCCGCGCGGGCAGTGGCGCGGGCTTAGGCTTGTCCATCGCAAAACATATCGTTGAAGCGCATGGCGGGAAAATTTGGGCAAAGAGTATTGAGGGGCGGGGAAGCGCAATTTACTTTTCAATTCCGTTAGTTTGACCATTGCATATTTGTTTTGCGTCCGCAAACCTTCTGCAAAGCACAAGTGGATGACTCCATGCTATCCTGTGCGCATGGAAATATTCCTGATCGTCGCAACATCAATGCTCATCGCAGTTTTCATCACAGATACAGTATGTAAGCGGAGCGCCTACCTGTGCCAGCAGGTTGAGGTTGCAAAGCGACAGCCGACGATCAGGAAATAGTTTCATTCTCTCCTCAGCGCACAAGAGCCGGGTCTCCTCCCCGGCTCTTGTGCCGTTTAATGGGCGGCGTAAAAACTGGCAGTATAATAGCCAAATCAAACGAGGCTTATATGCTCCGAAAAACATTCGAGAATGAAATCCAACAACTGAAAGAGGACGTGCTTCAACTTGGCTCGATGGTGGAGCAAGCCATTCTTGATTCGGTCGAGGCGTTGAAGAAGCGGGACGTTAAGGCGTCTGAAAAAGTTTTTCAGGAAGATCAGCAGATCAACCAGAAACGCTTCGACATCGAGAACAAGTTAATGGTTCTCATCGCCACGCAACAACCGATGGCGCGCGATTTGCGCTTGCTGGCGTCCACAATGGAAATCATTTCCGAGTTGGAGCGGATGGGGGATTATGCAAAAGGAATCGCCAACATCAACATCCGCATGGGCGATGCTCCGCTTCTCAAGCCGCTGATTGACGTGCCGCGCATGGCGCAGATCGGCGCGGACATGCTCCGCCGCGCGTTGATCGCCTTCGTGAACGAAGATGTTGAAATGGCAAAATCCATTCCAATTCAGGACGACGAAGTGGACGCGCTTTACAATCAGGTTTACCACGAGTTGATGATGTTCATCATCCAAGACCCCAAGAGCATCGAACGCGCCAACTGGCTGTTATGGGTGGCGCACAACCTCGAACGCGTCGCCGACCGCGTGACGAACATCTGCGAACGGACGGTGTTCATCGTGACAGGTGAAATGAAAGAGATCAAGTCAACGGACGATGAATTTTGGAAGGGACAGCATAATTAACTCACCTTACGCAATTTTGCCACAGAGCCACAGAGAACGCTGAGAAAATGTAACTGCTCAGGCATGTCGTTGCGAGGAGGGCTCTTGTTCTTCCCGACGAAGCAATCTCCAGGCATGGGGAGACTGCTTCGGCAAAACTAAGAGCGCCTCGCAGCGACATGTTCCGAGGCTGAGTAGTTACGAGAAAATCCCTTTATTTTTCTCTGCGGCTCCGCGTTCAGCGGCTGGAAACGTAACGTCAGTAATTAATTTGAGGTGGAAAAACAAAAAGCGCGCCATCCCACGATGAACGCGCTTTTGTTTTCATCATAATTCATTGGTTGAGTAGCAAGCAGTCGAAACCAACAGCATTCAAAAAAGTAAGTGGGGTTGTGGCTTCGATACGCCTTCGGCTATCGCCTCGGGCTACTCAACCACCACTTGACTCGAAGGTTTCCCTGTTTACTTGTCTACCTGTTTACCTGTCTACCTGTTTACTTGTTTACCTGTCTACCTGTTTCCCTGTTTACCTGTCTACTTGGTTTCTCCCCTCACCCCATCCTCCCCGTGATATACGCCTCCGTCAACTCTTGCTTTGGCTTCGTGAACATGGAATTGGTTTCTGAAAATTCCACCAGCTCGCCCAGCCAAAATAAACCCGTGTAATCCGAAACACGCGCCGCCTGTTGCATGTTGTGGGTGACGATGACAATCGTGTAATCCTGTTTCAGTTCGGCGATCAACTCTTCCACGCGCAGGGTGGCAATCGGATCTAACGCGGAGGTGGACTCATCCATCAAAATCACTTCGGGTTGCACGGCGATGACGCGGGCGATGCACAGTCGTTGTTGCTGACCCAGCGCGAGACCGAGCGCGTCCGACTTGAGGTCGTCTTTCACATCGTCCCACAGCGCGGCGCGTTCGAGGCTTTCGCGGACGACTGTATCCATGTCCACATCCATGCCCATCACGCGCGGACCGAACGCCACGTTATCGTAAATGGATTGCGGGAACGGGTTCGGCTTCTGGAACACCATCCCCACACGTTGACGAAGATTCACCACGTCCATTTTTTCGCTATAGATATCTTCACCGTTGAGGAGAATTCTCCCGTCCACGCGGGTGCCTGCGATCGTGTCGTTCATGCGATTGAGGCAACGCAAAAACGTGGACTTGCCGCATCCCGACGGACCGATGAGCGCGGTCACTTTGCGCGGCTGTATTTCGATGTTGATATTCGAAAGAGTCCTCGCGTTGACGTTGTAGTAAAAATCCAAGCTTTGGACGGAGAAGGCGGATCGAGTTGCGCTCATGGGATGATTTTATCAAAGAATATAAACAGGGACACACGTACACAGGTAAACACAGAATCCGTGTCTAGGTGTGTACGTGTTTACGTGTCTACGTGTGTACTTGCCTACTTGTCTACGTGTCTACTTGTCTACTTGTTTACCTACACCCCACCGACTATAATTCGCCCCAATGAAGCGCATTCTTATTTTCTTTCTTCTTTCCTCTTTCATTATCGCCTCTTGTAGTTCATCTTCCCAATTCTCTTCCGACTCATCCACAAAATATATCGAAAACAAAGGCTCGGATACGATCGTGAATCTCGCGCTGGCGTGGGCGGAGCGATATCAGAACGAACACGCGGACGTGAGAATATCGGTCATAGGCGGAGGCTCTGGCACGGGCATCGCCGCGCTCATCAACAACACGGTGGACATTGCGAGCGCGTCGCGCAGTATCAAAGAGGAAGAGATCGAAGCGGCGAAGGCGAACGGCGTGGAGCCTGTGGAGCATGTCATCGCGCGCGATGCAATTGCGGTGATCGTGAATCCCAAAAACCCCGTTTCGGAATTGACGCTTCAACAACTCTCCGATATTTACAGCGGCAAGATTACCAACTGGAACGAAGTCGGCGGCGAAGATCGTCCCATCGTGCGGCTTTCACGCGAGACCAACTCTGGCACGCATGTTTATTTTTTAGAAACAGTCTTGCGATTAAGCGATAAAGAAAATAAAACATTGTTTTCAACAGATACATTATTATTACCATCGTCGGAAGGCATCATCCTTGAAGTGCGACAAAACCCAAACGCGATCGGCTACGACGGATTAGGATATGTGCCTGACGATCTGAAGATGATCGCCATTGCAAAACAAGACGGCGCGCCGTATGTCTTGCCTTCGATTCCCACTGTCAATGATAAAAGTTATCCGATTGCGCGCGATCTTTATATGTATACAGACGGCGAACCGACGGGCGTCGTCAAACAATATCTCGATTGGATTCTTTCGGACGAAGCGCAAGAGATCGTGGCGAAGCTTGGCTTTGTACCTGTACATTGATGTCGTTGCGAGGGCAATGCTCTTTTGCCCGAAGCAATCTCCCACGCATGAGGGGATTGCTTCGTCGCAACGAACGCTCCTCGCAATGACATATGGAGTTGTATGGAAAAATCTTTGAACTGGCGTGAATTCATTATCACGCGACTCATCCAAACCTCGGGCTACTCCGCCATCGTGTTCGTCGCGCTGATATTTTTCTTCCTCCTCCGCGAAGGCATCCCCACGCTCGGCGAAGTGAAACTCTCCAACCTCCTCAGCGCGCGTTGGTATCCCATCGAAAATTATTTTGGGATTCTGCCGCTCATCACAGGCTCGCTCGTCGTCACCATCGGCGCGATGTTGATCGCGTTTCCATTGGGCATCGGCACAGCCGTTTACATTTCAGAAATCGCCCCGCGTTGGATGCGCGAGATTCTCAAACCTCTTGTTGAACTGCTCGGCGGACTCCCCTCGGTCGTGTTGGGATTTCTTGGGATTCTGCTCGTCTCACCGTTCTTACGCGTCTTTCTGGACCTGCCAACTGGTCTCACAGCGTTTACCGGGTCCCTCCTCCTCGGCGGGATCGCCGTGCCGACCATCGTGTCCGTCGCGGAGGACGCGCTTGATGCAGTTCCGCGTTCGTATCGTGAAGGCGCATGGGCGCTCGGCGCGACTCGCTGGCAGACGATCTGGCGCGTCACCCTCCCCGCCGCGAAATCTGGCGTGCTGACTGCCGTCATGCTAGGAGTCGGACGCGCTATCGGCGAAACAATGACCGTGATGATGGTGACGGGCAACGCGCCCGTGCTGGCAATCAAGCTCGGCAGTTGGTTCTCCCCCGTCCGCACGATGACGGCGACCATCGCCGCCGAAATGGGCGAGGTCGCGAATGGAAGCGTCCATTATCACACGCTATTCTTTATCGGCATGGTGCTGTTCCTGATCTCATTGGGCGTAAACATCGCCGCGTCTTCGGTGGTCTTCCGCGCGAAGAAACGCGCGGAGAGAATCCTTTCTTGAAAACACTTTTTGATAAGTCCACTTGACAAAAAGTATTACTTTATGTAAAGTATGGCTATGGTTATTGAGAGAGACATTTACAAGTTGATCGCCCCAGTGCTTCAATCTCCTGAAGCAGTGGTTATTACGGGAATGAGGCGGGTTGGGAAAACTACCCTGCTTAACTATATCTATGAACAGATACCGTCTCAAAACAAACTATATTTAGATCTTGAAAATCCTCGCAACCAACTCTTTTTTCAAGAAGTGGACTACAACGCCGTAAAAAAGAACCTGGAGTTGCTCGGTTTGCAAAAAGATTCACGCGCATATGTGTTTCTGGATGAAATCCAATGGATAAAACAACTGCCGTCGGTTGTGAAATACCTCATAGATACATATCAAATCAAATTCATTTTAAGCGGGTCTTCCAGTTTTTACCTAAAGAATCAGTTTTCCGAATCGTTGTCAGGGCGTAAGTTTATTTTCGAACTCTATCCCCTGAACTTTACCGAGTTTTTACGAATTCAACAGGCGCCCGAACCTCAGGAAGAACACAGACAGGCATCGCCCGCTCTGTATGCCACCTATAAATCCTATATGGATGAATACTTGAAGTATGGCGGGTTCCCAGGCGTTGTAGTGAAAACGACCGATGCTGAAAAACGCGCCGCGTTGGATGATATTTTCACCTCGTATTATCAGTTGGAAGTGTTGCAATTCAGCGACTTTCGCAAGAGTCACAAAATACGAGATTTGCTCTTCCTGTTGATGGAGCGCACAGGCGCCAAATTCGATGCCCAGAAACTTGCCTCTATATTAGGAGTTGCGCGACAAACACTGATGGAGTACATGGCTTTTCTTGAAGGCACCTATTTCCTCAAGGTTATCAAACCTCATACAGTCAATAAAGACGTGGAAATACGGAAATCAGGAAAGATCTATATTTGCGACCCTGGGCTTGTTCGTCAATTTTCACAAGTGGACGAGGGCGCCTTGTTCGAGAACGCTGTTTTTTGGAATTTGCAACGGGCTGAAAAAGTGCAATACTATCAACGAAAGAACGGCGCAGAGATAGATTTTGTCGTCAACGGCGACCGTGCGTATGAAGTAAAACTTCATGCCAGTCGGGAAGATTTTAATAAACTGCAAAACCTCGCGCGAAACATTGGTATCGAAACTTCGAGTATCGTCAGCCGCGAATATGTTTCCATGCAGGATGTTTTGTATCTGTTCAATTTATGAAATCCATCGCCAAACTTTTTACCCTCAACCGTCACCTCACCGAGCGGATCGGATTCACTGCCATCACGTTAATGGCAATGGTGACTGTGTTGCCCATCGTCGGCACAGTGATTTACATCCTCATCCAAGGCGCGCCTGCCATTTCACTGGAATTCATCACTGGCTTCCCCCGCGATGGGATGCGCGAAGGCGGAATCCTGCCCGCTATTATTGGCACGTTGTATCTCGCGCTTGGTACAGCCATCTTTTCTGTTCCGCTTGGGATTGCCGCCGCGATCTATCTTTCAGAATACGCCTCCGACACGCCTCTCACGCGCACGATTCGAATCGCCATCATCAACCTCGCAGGGATTCCATCCGTCGTCTACGGCTTGTTCGGGCTGGGACTGTTCGTCCTCTTCCTCAACTTCGGCACCTCCATCCTCGCCGCCTCGCTCACGCTTTCGATCATGACTCTACCCGTCATCATCAGCACCGCGGAGGAGGCGTTACGCGCTGTGCCGCAATCGTTTCGCACCGTGAGCATATCCCTCGGCGCAACTCGCTGGCAGACGATTCGTCGCATCGTTTTAAAAGAAGCATTGCCTGGCATACTCACAGGAGTCATTCTCGGTCTCAACCGCGCCGTCGGCGAGACCGCTCCGATTCTGTTCACAGGCGCGGCGTTCTTCTTGCCAAGACTCCCAGGCTCACCCTTCGATGCGACGATGGCTTTGCCGTATCATCTTTTTGTGATCTCCACACAAGTCCCTGAGATGCCGATAAAAATTCAATACGGCACGGCGCTTGTGTTGCTTGCCTTCGTGTTGACGATGAACCTCATCGCCACCGTCATCCGTTCGCGGGCGAGGGCGAGAAGACAGTGGTGACACTGACGATGGACAATGGACGATTGACCATCAAGAAGGAAATAGGAAATGCCGTATAAATTTGAGGAATTGGAAGTTTGGAAACTGGCAGTAGGTTATTTGGATTTGATTTACAAACTGGCAAATGGCTTACCGCGCAGCGAAGACTATAATTTAAAATCTCAAATAACTCGCGCGGCTACATCCATCGCGCTCAACATCGCCGAAGGGTCGCAAGGTCAAAGTGATGCGGAGCAGGGTCGTTTTCTTGGAATGGCTATTCGCTCTCCTGTTGAAACTGTGGCATGTCAGAAGATCATCGAAAGAAGAGGCTACATTCAGGATGAAAGTCTACTGAATCAGGCCTATGAAAATTCCCAAATACTTGCCAGAAAACTGCAAGCCTTCAGAAAAAACCTGTCAACCCAATACCAGGTTCGGGAAGAATCATCCCCGTATGGAGAGGATGACTTGATCTAACCAGTTTTTATCGTCCATCGTCAATGGTCAATCGTCCTAATACAATGAACAAAATCCTCATCGAATCCCTCTCCCTCCAATACTCCGACGGCACCGAGTCGCTGCGCGATGTCAGCCTCAACATCCGCCAGAACGCGGTGACGGTGTTGTTTGGTCCCGCGGGCGGAGGCAAATCCACGCTCCTCCGTTGTATGAATCGACTCAACGATCTCGCCGAAGTCAAAGCATCATCGGGTCGTATCTTGATTGACGGCGAAAACATCCTCGACCCAAAATTGGATGTCATTGCTTTGCGGCGCAAAGTGGGCATGGTGTTTGCGCGTCCCGTTCCGTTGCCGATGAGCATCCGCGATAATGTTATTTACGCGCTGGAACTCGCGGGTGAGAAACGCCGCGTCAAATTGGATGAAGCCGTCGAGCGAAGTCTGAAACTCGCCGCGATCTGGGATGAGGTGAAAGACCGCCTCGACGCCCCCGCGATCGCCCTCTCAGGCGGACAACAACAACGCGTCTGTCTCGCCCGCGTGCTGGCTCTTCAACCTGAAATTATTTTGCTCGATGAACCAACATCAGGGCTTGACCCAATCTCCACAGGCAAAGTCGAAGCCGCGTTGCAGGAATTGAAAAAGGATTACACTATCATCCTCGTGCCTCACTCCGTGCAACAAGCGGGGCGCACCGCCGATTACGCCGCGTTCTTTTTGCAAGGCGAACTCATCGAATACGGCGAAGGCAAGTCATTATTCACAGCGCCCAAGCAAAAGAAGACGGAGGATTATGTGACGGGAAGGTTTGGGTAAGGGGAAGTGCGTAGACAAGTAAACAAGTAAACAAGTAGACAGGTAAACACGTGTTTCCGTGTCTACTTGTCTACTTGTGTACCTGTGTACAAGATCTCACTCCCTCACAACACCGAGATTCTTCCAATCCGCATACGTGGGGAAGATTTCAGTTAGGGCGGGATTCTTCAATCGCTTTTCGACAACTTCACCTAATACATCTCGGTAATCCGTTGTGATGTCGAGGTCAATTCCATCGAATAATTTATCTGGCGCGAGACCGGGCCACTGACCGTAAACCCGTCCGCCGTTGACGCCGCCGCCGAGGACGAACATGCAGTTGCCGTGTCCGTGATCGGTTCCATCGGACGCGTTTTCTTTTACGCGCCGCCCAAACTCAGACATCGTCACGATCGTCACATTCTTTGCCCTGTCGCCGAGATCGTGATACAGCGAAGCCAGCCCCGATGAAAACTCGTCGAGCAGCGTCGGCAATTCACCTTCGAGTTGTCCCTGCTGGTTGTGCGTGTCCCAGCCGCCGATGTCCACGCACGCGACTTCGAGTCCAATTTCCGCTTTGGCGATCTGCGCGACTTGTTTCATCGCCATGCCGAATTCCGTTTCAGGATACGCCGCGCTACCCGATGGTATGTAATTGTTCACATCAATCTTGTCGAGAATATTCACTGCGTTGAACGTTTCCACCGCGTCCGAATCCAACGATGAGCCGAGGTTGTAAAGTGACTCGAGTCTGGCGCGGATTTCCGTCAATTGCGAAATATCGCCTTGCAAGTGGAAATCGGAAATGGATTTGAGAGTCGTGACGGGAATCGGTCCGCGCAGGGCGGCTTGCATCACGCCTCCCATGCCGATCGCGCGGAAGGGCGATTCATTCTGCCAGGGGGCTGTTTGCAAGTGGCGGCCGATCCAGCCTGTGGGAATGGATTTTTCTCCGGGCGTGCCGCGCTCCATGTAATCCATCGCGTCGAAGTGCGAGTGAGTCGGGTCGGGCGAACCAACCGCATGGACGATGGCGAGCGTTTTTTCATCCCAGAGATCTTTGAGCGGACGAAGCGAGGGATGCAGTCCGAAGAATCCGTCGAGGTCAATTCCCGTTTTGTCGCTGCCATCTTCGGGTTCGGGAATCGCAAGCGCGGAACGATTCTCGTAATAATGCGAATCGCCGTGCGGGATGACCGCGCTGATGCCGTCCATGCCGCCGCGTTGAAAAACAACGACGATGATATCGCCCAGCGGCTCGACGCCCTGCGGGGCGAACGCCATGCGCGGCATCCATGTGGGGAGCGCGGGCGCGACCGCGAAACTGCCGGCGAGTTTGAGAAAGTCTCTGCGTGAAAGTTGTGTGTTCATGGTTGTCCCTTTTGTTTCAACCGTCCCGCAGGTTTATGGGTAAAACCTGAGAATCGCCCGGCAACCTGCGGGACGTTTTATCGCTACCTCATCTGAAAATGCGGCGAGCCGAGGATCAAGCCCGCGATGGATGGGATGTTTGCATCGAGGTTTCCCGAAGAGGCAAAGTCAACCAAAATGGAGCGGGCATTGTCGGGCAGGAGTTGACCAAGGAATTGCAGACTCAACACGTCCACTACATCTTGCGCGGAAGCCGCGTCTTTGGTTAATTGATTCAGATCCACTTCGACGCCGCGAATCTGATTCGTAACAAGCAACATGCCGAAGTTCCAACGGTCGAGCAAGCCGCTCGTCGTTGACCAATATTCCTCATAGTCGGGAAATCCATTGGGAGGCGACCACGTGAACGGGACTTGTCCAAGTAATTCCAAATGCTTCTGAAGCATGCGTCCGTTGCGCTGGTTGAGCTTGATGCTTGCATCGGTGACTCGCAGCGCGGAGATGAAGAAATCCAGCGGCTTTTTGAATTTTTGCCCTGCGGACGATTTGAACGCATCGGATTGAATCAACGCGCGCAGAAATTGCCGCGTGTCCCCGTCGCTTTGTGTAAAGACTTGCGCCAGCGAGTCTACAACTTCGGGGGAGGGCGAATCGGAAATAAATCGCACTGCCAGTTTATGGCTGATAAACTGCGCCGCGCTGGGATGACTCGCCAGCAGATCCAAAATCATCATGCCTTCGTCTTCACCGCCAGATGGAATCATTATGCCGAGAACATGCTTATCGCCCTGATTGTGGATATCGGGGTTGAAGTAATACGCGCCGAAATCTTTCTTTCGATCACGCGCACCGACCACCGTCCAACCCGTGAGGGCGCGAGACACCTCTTCCACATCGTGATGTGTGTAGCCCGAGTCGACGCCGATGGTGTGCAACTCCATGAGTTCACGCCCATAGTTTTCATTGGGCGCATCGCCGACGCTGGTCGCTTGATCGAGATAGACCAGCATGGCAGGGCTGTGCGCGGAGGCATGTAACAGATCGCGGAACTTTCCCAACGCATTCGGGCGGATCGCTTTGAGATCATCATCCGTTTTTAGAACTTTGCACCCGCCCTTCGCAATATAGATACTAAAATGGTTGCCCCAAAAATCCACCATGGTTTCAAAGAGTTGACGTTCGCTATGCCGCTGACGCAGAATCGTCGCCGAGATCAACTCCTGCACGGGCAGACCTTTCTTTTCAAGTTTGAATCGCTCGGCGGGCGTCATATCGAGCGTTGTAAATTGATCCATCATCTTATCGGTTGCATCGTCGGGAATCGATTCGGGAAACAGTTGTTCCTCGATGAACGCGGAGAGACCAATCCGTTTCGCTTTCTCGATCATGGCTGGCGTCGGACCGAATGTGAATCGTCTCAGCGTATGGACAAGCAAGGATTCATCGTCGAGCGGCAAAGGCGGAAGCGCGGTCAAAGCGGGCGCGGTTGGCGTAAGCGCAAGTTCGCTCGGCGCGCACGAGGCGAGCGCCGTCCATGCGGCGAACATGCCAGACATCTTGAGAAAATCGCGGCGGGTAATGGTCATGGGAACTCCTTGTGCTATTTTTAACGGATCGAGTTGAACGTTGGATTACCCCGCTGTAAAATTTTTGTAAAAAATTGGCAGCGTTCTATGATTGCCGCATCCAGCCATTCGCCCATTTGACCAAATCCCGCTCAGTAAGTACAATGTGCTTACAAGACAAGAAAGGCAGTTATGAATACCATCCGAACTCAGATCGTGAAAATTGGCAACTCGCGCGGCATACGCATTCCGAAGCCGTTCATTGACCAGACCTGTTTGGGCAACGAGGTGGAACTTGCCGTCCAACGCGGGGCAATCGTCATTCGTCCCCTTTCGCGCCCACGCAACGGCTGGGCTGAACAATTCCGCGCGATGGCGGAACACAAAGACGATCGGTTACTCGATAAACCCACGCCAACCAAGTGGGATAGAAGCGAATGGGTATGGTAGTAAAACGATTCGAAGTCTATCTCGTCAGCCTCGACCCAACCAAAGGCAGGGAGATCAAAAAGACGCGTCCCTGCGTTGTTGTTTCGCCCAACGAAATGAACGAGCATATTTCCACAGTCATTATCGCGCCCATGACCACACGCGGACGATCCTACCCCACCCGAGTCGCTTGCACATTTCAAGGCAGGCAAGGTCAGATCGTCCTCGACCAAATTCGCACCGTGGATACGATTCGCCTTGTAAAGCGATTAGGGCAGATCAGCGCAACGACGCAAAAAGAAGTCCTTGCCTTGCTGGCTGAAATGTTTGCCGAGTAATTCTCATCACCACACCCTCTCTAAATTTTCATTCGCCAACGGACGGCGTCCGATCTTCGCCATATCCACCCATTCGCCGTGAATTTTTACGCGCACCACGTCGGCAGTGTAATCGGTGACCGTGCCGCCGTTGTTATTGAACAACCACGAACCCACTGCGTAAATATCGGCAGGGACTCCCAACTTTTCAAACTTACGGATTTTCTCAGGAGCAAACCCGCCTGAGACAACGATCTTGACATTGCGACAATATTCACGCGCCGCGTCTTTCCAGACGGGAGGGATGCTCCAGTTTTCTGACGCGGAATCCAACCCCTGACGGACGTTGAACACGAGGCGCGGGTTGACTCCCAAATCGAGCGCGGGGTCGCCCAACGGTTCAACAGAAACATCGCGCAAACTTCCGCTCGTATCCAAACGGACTCCATACAAAATATATTTCGAGGCTTCCGCTTCATCGCCGAGATCGCACAGTTCTTTGTATTTTGCAAACATTCTTTCCATCACACGCAGGGTATCACCCACCGAATCATTGTTGAAATCTACAAGCGCAATGCGTGGAATTCCCGCAGGCAGAATGCGCGCGAACTGCATCATCGCCTCCGCCGTGTCGCCGAGGAAGGAGGCAATCGCCGCGTGAGCAATCGTCCCGCCGCCCGCGCCGCCCCACCAGTCGCCTTGCGCGTCGGTTGAAACATAGGAACTGATCTCGTGTGAGAAATCCGAATTAAATCGTTTGATGGCAAGGTTGTAGGCGTAGCCGTCCGCGGCTTGCACTTCGTGCATATCGAACCGCGCGGGGAAAAATAAAACGGGCTTGCCGCGCGCGGCGGTCAACGTTTCGTAGACGTTCGTAGCGACGCGACTCGAACGCGTCAACACTCCCAGCGACGGCGTTTCAAGCAATGCGAAATCGCGATACCGCCCGCGCACTTTGATGACAGGCTCCGCGTTCAACGGGTTGCCGTCCGATTGCACAACCGCCCCATCGTGGACAGCCCACACTTCGAGTTTGTCTGAGGTGTCTACAAAATTTTCGCCATCCCAATAGCCCGTGCAGTGTTTGAGCATCGCCAGCGATTTATCAATACCGACGACGATCGTGTTTCCGAGTCGGCGCGTGAACCATTGCATCTCCACTTCGATGTCGCCGACGGCAATTTGTTCAGGAGACACATCCGCTGGCAAATTATTTTGCTGACCAGAATACACATATTTTTCCGATGCCAGCGCGCTGAGCATCCGCCCGATGTTCTCGAAATATTTATCCGAGTACCAGCCGCGGCGCATCCGCTCGATATCGAGTTTGAAGGTTTCGTTGGTGAGGCGGGAGAGGTTGAAGATGGTCATGGGGGGGGAAGAGGATTAGAGAATTAGAGAATTAGAGAATTCGAGACTGGAGATTGGAGACTGATACGAGTTACAAGTTACGGGTTACTGTGTGCTTACGTGTTTCCTTGTGTACTTGTCTACTTGTTTCCGTGTTTACCTGTTTCCTTGTGTACTTGTCTACTCGTTTCCGTGTTTACTCGTTTCCTTGTTTACATGAACCCATCCACCGATTTCACAATATTCATACCTGCTTCTGCAAAGCGCGCGTATGCCGCCTCTGCCGCGTCGGTGTGATCTACGACGTTGGGGACGACGACAGGCGAGGAGCAGTCTTCTAACAAATAAACTTTCTTTGCCAATGTTGGGTCTGTGGCTTGGATGTCGTTCAGCAGGTCTTGCACCGTCCATGCGACGCAGTGAGATTTGGCTTGACCCGCGATGATGAGTTTATCAACTTGTTGCAACTGTTCGATGAATTTGGAGTTATGCGTTCCAAGCGTCTCGCCCATGGGACCTGTCAACACTTCGGGACCGATGGCGGAGTAGTTTTCGGTAAAGGGTTTGTCGCCCTTCATTTCTATTTCGTATTGCGTATTGCGCGCAATCGAATGAAAGAACAATGCCTCTTCAACGGACGAGACCAGCGCGTGACCGATTCCGCCGAGCAGGGCATGATAGGGCCAGACGGTGAGCGCGAATTTGCCTTTTTTTTCCAACTGCTCCGCGTAGTGGATCATCATCTGCTGTCCGTATTCGGGAGCGATGTTGAATTCGTCGGCGAGGGCGGGGTTGAATTTCCATGTTCCATCGCGTAGTTCGGCGACATGAATGTCGCGGTACGGGGCGGGATGATTCCCATCTTGATCTACAAAAAATATCGCGTGAAAGATTTGCATCGCGCGGTGCGTATCCATGGTGGCGGTGATGTGTGTGATGTTCCCCAAATTGCGATAGATAAATTCACACAGGCGGACGTTATCCTCGACCGCGCCGCGTCCACTGCGGCCGCCGACGTAAAGTTCAAACTCGGGGATGCAGAAGGTGTTTTGCGCGTCGATCAGCAGGAGGTGGGTACGAGCCGGGGAAACTGAAGCAGACGTAAGGGCGTGACGACGCGCCCAGTCCCGCGCTTGGTTGGCGCGTTCTTCGTAGGGAATGCGCCAGACTGCGCCGACTTTATCCGCGTCGAAAAAATCGGGGATGGGTAACGCGTGTTCGTTCATTTCACGTCCATTGTTTTCTGTTTCGAGGGTAACTTGTTAGCAAACATTTCGTCCTGTACCAAGTATAACGCTTTAATAAACAGGGTTTGACTTTTTTTCGTGAACCTTGTACACTTCGGAAGCAAGGAGAAATCTTAATGGCTCAATACCAACTCATCATGCGGACAGGTCCCACACCCGGCGCGGTGTTCGCCCTCGAAGGCGATCAACTTACGATCGGGCGCGACTCGACGAACGAGATCACGATCAACGATGCCGAAGTATCGCGTCGCCACGCGCGCCTGACGTTCCAGGGCGGGAAGTTCGTACTGGAAGACCTCGGCTCGACTAACGGGACGTTTGTGAACGGCCAGCGGTTGGCGGGTCCACGCGTGCTGAAGGCGGGCGAGGTGGTTTCGTTCGGCGAACAGATCGTGTTGGTATTTGAATCCTCCACCTTCGACCCTGCCGCCACTGTTGCTTCTCCGCGCGCCGCGGCGGTCCCCTCGGCGTCACGACCCGTAACCCCGCCTCCCCCGCCCGCCCAATATGCGGGGAGCGTGCCAGCCAGCCCAGTGATGGAGCCTGCGTCGGCAAAGAAAACCAATATCACCCCGATCATCATCGGCGTCGGTGCGTTGCTGTTGATTTGCGTGTGCGGCGGCATCCTCTGGTATATCGATGCTAACTTCTTGTGGTGCACCTTCCTGCCATTCCTCGGCGGGTGTTGAGCAAAACAGTACATCTAAAACATCGGAAGTCGTAACGACTTCCGATGTTTTTTAACCCTTGCCACGGATTGTCTCGATTTCCGCGCAACTCCGTGTAATCCGTGGCTGGTTCCGGGGTTTTTATGGTTGCCAAAGCATCCTCTCTTGGCTAGAATAGGGACATCATCTGGAGAGAAAATCATGGCACAAGACTCTGCATCCTCCCCGCGCTGGGGGTCAACCACAAAATTACTGGCTGGGCTGGTCATCCTCGGCATTGTGACCTTTTTGATCACGCGTTTCTCAAACTTGATCACGCCGTTGCTGATTATCTTCATCTTTGCCTATCTCCTGCATCCGATCACGTCTTTCATCTCGAACAAACTGCGAATTTCGTGGAAGGCGTCCGTCAACCTGTTGTTTCTTGCGCTCCTGATCGTGCTCGTCGGACTGCTCACGTTGGGCGGTGTGGGGCTGGTGGGGCAAATCCAAAGCCTGGTCGTATCGGTGCAGGATATCCTCACGAATCTGCCCGGTTTCATCAGCGACCTGTCCGGGCGTGTTTTTGAGATCGGACCCTTCAAGTTGGATATGCACACCGTTGACTTGCAAGACATCAGCCAGCGATTGCTTGCCTACATCCAGCCGCTTCTTGGGCAAACGGGCAACCTGCTGGGGACAATTGCCGGCGGCGCGGCAGGGCTTTTGGGTTGGACGTTTTTCATCCTGCTGGTCTCGTATTTTGTCATGGCAGAATCCAGCGGCTTGCAAAGCGACCTGATCAAAGTGGATGTGCCCGGCTATAACGATGATTTCCGACGGCTGGGCAGTGAGCTCAGCCGCATCTGGAACGCGTTCCTGCGCGGACAGTTCTTCATCTTCGCCCTTGCCGCGGTGGTGTTTACCATCCTCTTCTCGATTCTGGGCGTGAAGTACGCCATCGGGTTGGCGCTCATGGCGGGGCTGGCAAAGTTCCTGCCGTACATCGGTCCGCTCATCACCTCCACAACCATTGCCCTAGTCACGTTCTTTCAGCCTGCAAAACCCTTCGGCTTGGAGCCGCTCTGGTATACCGTGATCGTGCTCGTTGTCACATCCTCCATAGACAATATCATCGACAACCTCATCACGCCGCGCATCATGGCTCGGGCGCTCAAGGTGCATCCCGCCGCCGTGCTGGTCACCGCGCTCATCTTCGCCAACCTGCTGGGGATCATCGGCGTGGTAATCGCCGCGCCCCTGCTTGCCACCGTCGCCTTACTCGGCAGATACATCACACGGAAGATGTTCGATCTCGACCCGTTCCCAGCGGAGGACGACAAACAAAAAGAGACAGAGTCCGATCTGCTGGGCCGCATCACAAAATTTTTCAAATCGAAATTCGGAACGAAAGAAGTCCCGAGGCTCGAAACCCCCAAGGAGCAAAAAGATGAACAACAACAATCACAGCGAACCACAAACCGAAACCCTCGCAGAAACCGATAACTTCATGGCGTGGCGCGCCGAAGAACCCGACGGCGAAACCACCTATCACATCGAATTGAACAACGTCACCGTGCATTTCTTCGAGGAAGAGTGGCGCGAGTTCATATCGCTGGCGCGTGAACTGAAATAATGCGTAGAAGACCTGACAGGTTTTTAGAAACCTGACACCTAAATTTTGTGCAAAATAACCTACAAGTCATTGAACATTGAGTAAGAAAGGCTTGAGGGTTGGCTGATTCGGCGGGCTAAAGCCCTGCCTCAGTTCATGAAAGTCCGCTCAAGCGGACTCGTTGCGCCAGCCCCGAAGGGGCTTCCATGTTCTGAGCAGGTGG
>CASGHD010000199.1 GCA_949319575.1 uncultured Anaerolineales bacterium
GACAAGAGCGTCCGTCATCTCGCGTGGCTGAATTTGGATTCGGCAGACGGTCTGGAATATTGGCTTTCGATGGAACTGGCTGGCAAGTTTGCATCCGCGAATCATTACATCATTCATAAACGCGTCGCCGCATCCGTTGGGTTGAAAGAAGTTGCCGTCGTGGAAAATCATCACAACTTTGCGTGGCGAGAAAAACTTGCAGACGGTCGTGAAGTGATCGTCCATCGCAAAGGCGCGACTCCCGCAGGCGTGGGAGTCTTGGGCGTGATCCCAGGCTCAATGGGCGATGCAGGCTTCGTCGTCCGAGGAAGAGGCGTGAGCGAGTCGCTTGAATCCGCTTCCCACGGCGCAGGCAGGCTGATGAGTCGGAGAGCCGCGCTGAATTCCATCAGCAAGCGCGAACGGGACGAGTATCTCAAAGAGCGCGGCGTCACACTGCTCGGCGGCGGAATTGACGAATCGCCACAAGCATACAAGCCCGTTGACAAAGTTCTCGCCGCGCAAAGCGATCTGGTGGATGTGGTTGGAAAATTTACACCGAGAGTTGTAAGGATGGCGGACGAGGCGGGTGATATATAATGTGTGAAATGTCGTTGCGAGGAGCGCTCTTGCTCTTTGCGACGAAGCAATCTCCTCGATATGAGGGGGTTGCTTCGTCGGCTCCGCTTCGTCTGCGCTCGTTGTCACTCGCTCCGCTCAGCGCGAGCCTCCTCGCAACGACATAAATGAGGAAAACCATGCCAACCAAACGCGCAAGCCCCGCTAAAAAGTTTCAAGACCTGCTTCTGAAATATTCGCAAGCGGATGAGTTCAGGCTCCGCAAAACGCTGGAGCAAAAATTGTGGGACGGCTACGGCGAGCAGTTCGCGGTGTTCGTGCTGGATATGTCTGGCTTTTCACTGCTCACGCGCAAATACGGGATCGTGCATTACCTCTCGATGGTGCGGCGGATGCAGTTGACCACGCGCCCCATCGTCGAGTCGTTCGGCGGGATGATGATCAAATACGAAGCGGATAACTGCTTCGCGGTCTTTCCGAATCCGCTTTCGGCGGTGAACGCGGCGGTGGCGATGCAACATGCATTCGCCGCGTCGAACCTGCTCACCTCCGACGATCTCGATATCCACATCGCCTGCGGCATTGACTACGGACGCATCCTCGTGGTCGGACATGAAGACTGCTTCGGCGATCCCGTCAACCGCGCCTCCAAAATGGGAGAGGATATCGCCGCCTCGGGCGAGGTGCTTGTCACCAAGGACGCGTTCGATATGATTCCCATCGAAGCCAATATCAAAGCGCGCGAGTTGAAGATCTCGATCTCGGGAATCGAAATCCCTGCGTTTGCGGTGGAGTATCGAAGGGAATGAGTCTTGTACGCAGGAGGATCTGGCTATTTGCTTTAACAAGGATGTGTTATTCATCTACAGTGGCATTGCGCTTGACGATAAGATTGCGGCGAGTCTTTTGTGCAATGCCGATTGAAGACGATATTACAAGGAGGCTACGCCATGAAAATCTTGAAAACTGTACTCGTCTCGATTCTCGCGCTGGGTTTGCTGGTCAGCCCGAACGCGAGCAAAGCATCCGCATCGGCGGTACAAGAGCCCGCGCTTGCCAATAAACGATTAATCAGCCTAACCATCAACTCTGTCACTATGTTGAAAAAATCGGGCGACCTTGTCGGTGACGGCGAATTCCGCATCATCATCATCGCCTCGAATATCTACGGAGACTCAACAGGACAGTTCTGCCCAGGAACCAAGCCGGTCAAATTCCGAAAAGGCGATTCGATCTCCTCGCCCTGCGGCATATTCCGTTTATCCATGGAAGAGGATGGCGCCGGCGACAGCGTTTACTTCCTCGTCATGGTTGTGGATGAAGACGGATCCTCGCTGGCAGGCGATCTCGCCTTTGAAGCTGCAACCACTTCGTTTACCACTGCAATGGAAAAAGCTATCGAGAAACGCGCGATCAAAACATTAACCAAAAGCGCACCTGTACCCATTCCCGTTAAAATCCTGATCAGTTACCTGAGCGGGAAGGCAAAAGACTGGGCAGAAAAGGCGGATATGCTCGGCACGCAAGGCATCCATCTTTCGCGGAACGATAATTGGTCCGCGGGAAGCAGCAAAACGGTGACTTCCTCCGACGGCGGGATCAAACTCACCTATACTGTTTCCGTCTCGACCGAGGGAGGGTCAGTGCCTCCGGCGAGTAGCTCACCATCTACTCCGGGAGCTTCTGCGCCAATTTCCACTACAACTGTAAAGACTCCAACAGGCAAAACCGCCACCATTTCATGTGCTAATAAACTCTATTTTGTGAGGTTGCGAAAATCACCTGGTTACAAAAGCAAGGATGATCTCACCGACACAGTCGCAGAAATTCCTTGTGGTGAAACCGTTACAGTTCTTAGCGGACCAACCAAGAAAGACTCCTTGGATTGGTATCAGATCTCTTGGAAAGGAAAAAAAGGCTGGGTGGCTGATTACACTTCTACAGGGAAACTGATTCTCATTTTCAACAATTGAAATGAAAATCAAATTCGACGCCATCGCAAAGATCGCCTACAACAACACATTCCCAACCAAAATGCGTAGTAAAATTCCCCGTGTCGAAATCAAGTTCATCCCCCCTCACATACGAAAGGAGATGGTCACATGACTGGCAAAAGCGGAAGTAAAGATAAAGGCAACAAGGAACAGAAGAAG
>CASGHD010000200.1 GCA_949319575.1 uncultured Anaerolineales bacterium
CTCAGCCTCGGAACATGTCGCTGCGAGGCGCTCTTGGTTTTGCCGAAGCAGTCTCCCCATACCGGGAGATTGCTTCCCTTCGACAGGCTCAGGACAGGCGGCGGGACCCCGAAAAAACATCGGGGCAGGCGAGCAAGAGCCTCCTCGCAACGACATGTCTGAGCAGTTACAGAAGAAGTTGATATTTTGAATGGATTGCGCCTTGAAGTAGAGAAAAACCAGGGTTTCGCTATTAAAATAAGTCAAAAATCGTAACGTCTTGTTTGTGGTAGGACTTTCATCTATACTATGTCGGCGCGAAGGAAACCTAATGTCCGAATACAAAATCTTAACTGGCGATTGCTTAGAATTACTACCAAACAAACGGTCAATTGGCTCTGTTGATCTTACATTTCTCGACCCTCCCTTCAATCAAAACAAAGATTATTCCCACCACGACGATAATTTGTCACCCGAAGAATATTGGGGAATGATAAAGGATGTGTGTCAAAAAATCTTCGCTGTTACATCGGTTGGTGGCGCGGTATTCTTCATGCAACGCGAGAAGAATACTGAGGAAGTTCTACGATGCTTGCGAGAATCAGGCTGGACGTTGCAGAACCTCATCATTTGGAAGAAGAAAACGTCCGCCGTGCCGGTTTCCAGTAAATTCGGGAAACATTATCAGATCATCGCATATGCGACGAAAGGCGATAAAGCGCGTGTGTTCAATCGCCTGCGGATTTCTCCGCCATTGCCCGCCAATTACAAGAAGGAAGAAAGATAAGCAAAAAATCTGTCTCGTGCATGGTAGTTTCTTCGAGACCATCAGCGCGAAGGAACTCATTCGTCAGTCATTCAAACAGGTTTTGGATGAAAATTTAGCGGGGAAGATGTCCCCGATGAAATCAGGTCGCAACCAGAGGAAGTTCTCTTCGATCAGGACGATTTCAGCCGCGCGCGAACTGTGGATAAGGCTTCGGTCAAATTGCGGTTCAGGGTTATGACCGAAATCAAACCTGATGGAAATATCCTAAACCCAAATCAATACCCGGACATCAAAGACGACACGCTGAATCTTATCGTCCCGTAACACAGTGAAGATGAAAGAGCAGATGTTTTGCAAAAGGCGGAGTTCGTGATAGGCGGAGAGACAACGAAGAACATCAACTCGTTTTCCTTGAAGCATCCTCTCAATGGCTGGTTTGTTGTATTTCAAGTTGGGTTGTAGTTGGCAAAGAATTATTCCACGCGGGAGATTTTGAAAGAATCAAACTACCCCTCCATCCTTCGGCAGAGCAGTCACTAGCCCTGTTGCCCGCCATTCAAACTCATCCTACATAAACCCTACCTCTGATTACCTTACACAATGGTTTTGGGACGAAGATAAACGCTGATTTCGCTGATTCAAAAAGAAAAAATCTGCGTTTTCAGCGTGAATCAGCGTCCTGATTTTGAAAGTGTAAGGTAATCAAACCCTACCTATAAAACCTGGCGGCTTTTGGCAGTCTTCAGCCCTTGATTTTGCCCATTAAAACTGCTATAGATGGGTCGATCAAGGAGATGATCTTGTCAACCTCTCAGCCGCCATCGCACAAAACCTACTTCATCGACCTGCCTCTCTCACGCCTGCACGTGTTGGAGGTGGGCGAAGGCGAGCCGCTCATCATGGTGCCCGCCACCATCTCTGAATGGGAAGACTGGCTCACCCTCGTCCAATTCCTGGGGCAATGGTTCAAGGTCTATTTTTTTGAACTGCCCGGGCACGCGCAATCCTCGCCGTTCAAAGAATCGTTTTCCAGCGCGCGGGTTGCCGAACTCGTGGAGCAATTGGCAGACAAACTCGGATACGACCGCTTCAATCTGATGGGGTTTTCATTCGGCGGCATCCTCGCCATGCGCGCCTTCAAGCGCCTCGCCGCGCGCATCGACCGTTTGATCCTCATCGCCCCCTGCCTCGGGTGGCAGGCGCTTCCCTACTCAAAAACGCGGCTAACCTTGTTGTATCGCGTCATCCAACAGTTCAAGCGGCGATGGCTACAGACCCTCTTCGTGAAGTTCGTGCGCAACCCCCGCACGCTCTCGATCGCCATTGCGTTTGTGCGCGCCATCGGAAGACTGGAGGACACGATTCCGCTGAAGAGAAAACTTCCGCGCACCACCACGACCACCTTCGATATCCTCTCCTCACAGATCGCTGAAATTTTAACAACCGAGTTCGACCCGCCTTCGAAAAAACACAAAACGCCGTGCTACTTCGCCATGTCCATATACGACCCGCTCCTGCGCTTCGACGCCACCTTGAACATCGCCGAAACCCATTTTGCGGACATGAACGTAGTGCGACTCACCTACCCGTTTCACCAGCCGCCGCGCCCCTTTACCTTCGAAGAATTGAACGAAGGGTTCTACCGAACGGTTGACGCGTTCATGCGGACGCATGCATAATCCGAACATGTCGTTACAAAAAGCAATTCTTTACTCGTCTATTGGGGTATCGCTGATCCTGCTGTGGGTCTATCGCCTGCCCATCATGGAATCCCTGCGCTGGTTCAGCAACCTGAACGCGGTGATCGAATCGATTCGCGGCTATGGCATTTGGGGACCCGTTGTGTTGTTCATCCTTTTCATCCTTCAGGCGTTCATCGCCTTCATCCCCGGTCAGGCATTGATGATCGCCAGCGGATACATTTATGGATTCTTCGGCGGCATTCTCATCACGTGGACCAGCCTCGTGCTCGGCGGGCAGATCGCGTTCTGGCTCTCCCGCAAGTTCGGGCGTCCGTTCGCCGAAAAGTGGATCACCCCCGCCACCCTCGACCGCTGGGATCATAGCGCGGCGGGTCAAGGCGTGGCGTTCTATGTGATCACCCTCGTGATGCCGTTAATCCCAAATGACGCAATGTGTTACGTGGCTGGTCTTGGCAGTATGGAACCGCGACGCTTCCTACTGGCAAACATGCTGGGGCGCGGGATCGCCAGCATCCTCACGGTCACGGTCGGCGCATACGTCAACCAGATTCCAGCGCTCATCTGGGTATTCCTCGTTGGGTTTGTCGTTTTGGGAGTGGCAGGCTGGTTCGTGGCACGGCGCTACCAAAAGGCGAACCAACCGTAAGTGGAGTATTGAATCGAACCGTCACAGAATCGCCATGAGAATCGCGTACATCACCCAATCCTACCCGCCCATGATCAGCGGCGCTTCGATCGTCGTCGAACAGCTTGCCAAGGACATGGCAGAGCGCGGGCATCAGGTGTTGGTGATCGCGGCAAGCGATAAAAATCATCCCTACGTTTCCACCCAAAATGACCTGACCCTCCAACGGCTGAGATCCATGCATCACCCATTGCGAGTGGGTCAACGATTTCTCGTTTACCCGCGCGCCTCCATATTAAAAGCCCTTGAAAAATTTCAGCCCGATATTATTCACTCTCACGAGCCGATTCTTTGCTGGGTCGGTCTTGAGTACGCCCAACGACATCACATCCCAACCACATTTACCGTCCACATGCTCCCGTGGTATGTGACCGCCGTGCTCACCGACCGCGGCGGGCTGGATAAAGCCGTGGAAAAAGCGAGCTGGAAATATCTGGATATCCTCGCGCGCAAATCCACATCGGTCATCATCACCACCAAAACCGTTTCGGATATCGTGACCGGCGCCATGGGCATCGACTCAGAGACCATCCCCTGCGGGATCGACACTCGCCTGTTTCACCCGCCTCTTCCCGACGGGGAAACTGTTTCCACCAGGCGGCGGCTGAATCTCCCCCTCGACGTTCCCATCATCCTGCACGTGGGGCGGCTCGACCCGGAAAAAAAGGTGGAACGAGTCATCCATGCCGCGACGGAAGTAATGAAGACCTCGCCCGCGCATTTGCTGATCGTGGGGGATGGAAAAGAAAAGGAAAAACTTGTCAGCCTCGCCGAATCGCTTGAGGCGCGAGACCGAGTTCACTTCACCGGTTACATTTCGATGAAGGATGGCTTGCCTGATGTCTACCGCATTGCGAGCGTATTCGTGATGGCGTCGGAAGTGGAATCACAGGGGCTGGTTCTCCTCGAAGCCGCGGCAAGCGGGCTGCCCCTCGCGGCATTCGAAGCCACCTCCATCCCGGAAGTGGTGCATCATGGCAACAATGGATATCTGGTCAAACCCGGCGACGTTCATGCCATGGCGGAGGCAATCGCGCGAATCCTCGAATCGCCCGCGCTGGCAAAACAAATGGGAGAGGAAAGCCGCTGTCTCGCAGAAAACTACGATCACGAGCGCGTGCAACTCTTGCACGAGCAGTATTACAGGAAGTTGATCAACCAACAAAGGTTGGAAAAACACGAAAAGCCATCCCCATGGAAGCGCGTCAAAGTGTGGATGGGGTTAGGGAAATGATCTCGTAAGGCGCGCCGCGAAGTTCCCATTCCCGCCCATTGGCTTCGACCTTCGCTTTGATCGGCAATAATTTCGCCGACACGCCAGAGTTGGGAAACCAGATGCGATCCTTGATTACCTTACACTTTCAAAATCAGGACGCTGATTCACGCTGAAAACGCAGATTTTTTCTTTTTGAATCAGCGAAATCAGCGTTTATCTGCGTCCCAAAACCATTGTGTAAGGTAATCAGATGCGATCCTTGATCGGCAGGATGAACAATCCATAATCGTCACCGACGGGGGTGAAATTTTCGTTCGGCTGTTGGTGAAAAACGGATCACCCCAATTTCGCGCAAAGTTCATTCGCCAAGCCGATCACATCTTCCGATGGCAAACCAATCTCGCTGACATTCAAAATATGACTGCTGTTGAATTCACCCTCGACAGAATTCTTCAAATCACGCCGCGCGATGAACTCAAGCACATTTCCCGCCGCGTCTTTGAAGTAAACCGAATGCGAATTCCAATTCGTTGAATCGAAATCGTCTTTGCCGTTTTCATCGTGAAGCAAGGGAACGCGCTCCGCAATCCACGCTTTTGACGCGAGAAGCTGATTCGCGGGAATGTTGAACGCAAAGTGATACGCGCCGTCGAAATCTGCATCAGCCTGCTTGAAAAGTATCTTCGCGCTTCCCGCCTGAACTTCCCACATGTCAGGAAAAAGTTGAACCGGAAGCCCAAGCGTCTCTCGATAAAATTGCCTTTGTAAAGATAAATCCCGCGTTGCCAATTCAAGATTCTTGATGTTCATCCTTCGCCCTTTATCCTTCATCCTTGCATACGCAGCGCGAACTACGCAACCAAGCGACTATCCAACTCTCAAACTACTCCTCCCTCAACCACCTCTTCACCGCATCGTGCGGATGGTCGTATTTCGCCATCGCCTCCAATAATTTTTCGGGGTCAGAGTCGCGCGCGATAGAATTGCGATGTTCATTGAAGATGAAGCCTTCCTCCACAGCATGATCCATGGCGGCGAGCAGGGGCGCGTAATAATTTCTCACGTTCAACAACCCCACAGGTTTTTGGTGCGCGCCCGTCTGCGCCCAGGTGATGGTCTCGAACAATTCATCGAACGTGCCGAAGCCGCCGGGCATGGCAATGTAACCCTCGGCGAGTTCGTGCATCCTTGCCTTACGGGCGTGCATATCGGGTGGAACATCCATGCGGGTCAGTCCGTCATGTGCAAGAGCCGGGTTGTTCATCGAAGGGATGATGACGCCGATTACCTCTCCGCCGGCAGAGAGCGCCCCATCGGCAACCGCCCCCATCAAGCCGGTCCTGCCGCCGCCGAAAACCAGGCGAATCCCTCTGTCCGCGAGGAGAATGCCGAGGGAACGCGCGGCAGTGATATAGTCGGAGTGAACCGCGTCCGAAGATCCGCAAAAAACACAAATTGATTGCATACCATCCATCCTTTATCCAACCTTGCGAAGGTTCTCAACCTTCGCAAGGTTGTCAGCAAGAATATTCAACCTTGCATCATTGTATCAGCGTTGTAAACAAACTCTAATCTTTTTCCTACAACGACTCGTAGGGCTTTTTGGTAGAATACATCCACGTTCAGGAGAAAAAAATCATGGCTGGTATGGAGCGATTTACACAGCGAGCAAGACGGGTTTTGAGCCTGGCACATCAAGAGGCTGAGCAATCCCGCAACAATAATATTGGCACAGAGCATTTATTGTTAGGTTTAATGGATGAAGAGGGCGGAGTTGCAGGGCGAGTTCTACGCGAACTTGGCATGACATCAGACCGCGTGCGCGAAGTGATTCGTCGCGTCTCCACCGGTTCGGTTGGGTTCGACCCCAGCCGCGTGGAACTCGCGGGCGACACACAGCAAGTCCTCGAACTTGCAGTGGAGGAAGCGCGCCGACTCGGTCATCATTACATCGGCACGGAACACATTTTGCTTGGGTTAGTGCGCGTGGATGGCGCGGCATTGGAAGTGTTGCGAAGACTCGGCGTGACGCCGGATCAGATCCGCCGGCAGACTCGCCGCGTGTTGAACGAATCCGCTTCTGCTTCCCCGATGCCAGCTGGCGCGGGACCCGCGCGCGGCGCTCAGCCCAATCAGAAGACCCCGCTCATTGATCAATTAGCGTCAGACTTGACGACCAAAGCCGAAGAGAAAAAACTCGATCCCGTTATCGGTCGTCAAATGGAGATCGAGCGCGTGATTCAAATTTTAGCGCGCCGCACAAAGAATAACCCCGCATTGATTGGCGAACCCGGTGTTGGAAAAACTGCAATTGTTGAAGGACTTGCCCAACGAATCGTTGACGGCGACGTGCCCGCCCCATTAATGAACAAACGCTTACTGCAACTCGATGTCGGTTCGCTCGTGGCTGGCACGATGTATCGCGGTCAATTTGAAGAACGACTCAAACGCGTGATTGACGAACTCAAACAATCAGGCGCAATCCTTTTTATTGATGAAGTGCATATGCTCGTCGGCGCGGGAGCCGCTGGTTCCTCCGTAGACGCGGCGAACATCCTCAAGCCCGCGTTGTCGCGCGGTGAGTTGCAAGTGATCGGCGCGACGACGATGGACGAATATCGCAAACACATTGAATCGGATGCCGCGCTCGAACGCCGCTTCCAGCCCATCCAAGTGGACGAACCCTCCGAAGAAGAGACGATTCAAATCCTGAAAGGGATTCGGTCCGCTTACGAGGAACATCATCACCTTGTGATATCTGATGAAGCGCTCGAAGCCGCCGCGCATTTATCCACCCGCTATGTGACCGAACGCTTCCTCCCCGACAAAGCAATAGACTTGATTGACGAATCATCCTCGCGCGTGCGGATGTACAAGAGTCCCGCCGCGAAACACGCCAAGGATTTATTTGGTCAATTGCGACAAGCCCGACAGAATCGCTCCCTTGCGCAAGAAGAGGGCAACAACGAAGATATCATCGAATGGCAGGAGCGCGAGACTGACTTAAGTGAACAGATCGAACGCCTGCGCACCGGCTGGGATCGCGCGACCAGTCCCGTTGTTTCAGCGGAAGATATCGCCGAAGTGGTTTCGATGTGGACGGGCGTTCCCCTCATGCAACTTGCTGAAGCAGAATCACAACGCCTGCTCAAAATGGAAGATGAACTCCGCAAGGGAATCATCGGGCAGGAAGACGCCATCATCGCCATCTCGCGCGCCGTCCGCCGCGCGCGCGCCGGGCTGAAAGACCCCAAACGCCCAATCGGTTCATTTATGTTCCTCGGACCGACAGGCGTTGGCAAAACTGAATTAACCAAAACGCTCGCCAAGTTCATGTTTGGCAGTGAAGAAGCCGCAATCCAACTCGATATGTCCGAGTTCATGGAAAGGCACACCGCCTCACGCTTGGTCGGCGCGCCTCCGGGATACATCGGCTACGAAGAAGCGGGTCAACTCACCGAAGCCTTGCGCCGCAGACCCTATTCGATTGTCGTCTTCGACGAAGTGGAGAAGGCGCACCCCGAAGTGCACAACATGTTGTTGCAAATTATGGAAGAGGGTCACCTCTCCGATGCGAAGGGTCGCAAAGTGGACTTCCGCAATGCGATCATCGTGATGACCTCCAACATTGGCGCGGATGTGATTAAGAAGCAGTCCTCGCTCGGCTTCGCGCTCAAACGCGATGAAGTGACCGAAGAAAGACTTTCTTACGAAGACATGCGCAAGAAGTTAAATGAATCGCTCAAGCGCGCCTTCCGCCCCGAGTTCATCAACCGCATCGACGCGACCGTGATCTTCCGCTCCTTGAATCGCGAAGACATCCAACAGATCGTTTCGCTCGAACTGGACAAGGTTGCCGAGCGTCTCAAAGAACACGACCTCATCCTGACCGCCACGCCCGAAGCCCTCGCGGCCATCGCGGACGCAGGTTACGACGCCGAATTCGGCGCGCGCCCCCTCCGCCGCGTGATCCAACAGAAGGTGGAAGATCCGCTTTCGGATAAACTGTTAAGCGGCGAATTCCAAAATGGGATTGCCATTTTGGTCACCCTCGACCCGGAGAATGAGATCATCCTCGAACGGGAAGAGATTGCCGAAGCCCAGGAAGAGCCGGTAGTGTAAATTAGTTATCCCGCAGTTCAACTGCGGGATAACTTTTGTCGAGAGCAGAAATTCCTTTCTGCTCTCGATTTTAAGATGAAATAGCAATTTTCTCCTATTCAACCAATCGGCTCTTAATGCTAAGATGCTTTGTACGCTTTGGGGCTAACAATTTAGCATTCTGCTTCCATATACTGAACCCGAGTTCGTTAGATGATCCTCGCCACCTTGTGGACGAGATTAAGATATACCGGAGACGCGCCATGAAACGAAACAAAGCACTTTTTATTGCACTTGTCGGTTGTTTGGTCCTGGGGAATCTTGGTTTTACCAGCCTGCCTTCGGCGCTCAACATCAACGCGCCCGTGCTTGATAACTTCAACCGCGCCAACGGAGGTTTGGGAGCCAACTGGTTTGGCGCGAGCACAGGATACGCCATTTCATCCAACACAGTGGATGTGGGGAGCGGCGACGGCATTTTTTGGGGAACCCAGTATGGAGCCGACCAGGAGGCATTTTTCACTTTTTCATCCATCGATCCGGCTGGGTCAGACCAAGCCATCGTATTGAAATCTCAAAGCAGAACCACCTGGTCGAGCGGAGCGCTTGCAGTTTCATACAAGGCGGCAAGCCAACTTGTTCAGGTGTGGACCTTCTCCGGCACGCAGGGATGGGTGCAACGCGGAACCAACGTATCCGCCGCATTTGCAAATGGGGATCGTCTCGGCGCGCATGTTACCGCGACCGGGCTGGTGGAAATCTATAAAAATAATTCACGTCTCGGAACCGCTGATGCCAGCGGCTGGACGCACGCAACCAGCGGCGGCTACATTGGATTAATTTTCATCGGCTCAGCCAATGCGTTTGTCGATGATTTCGGCGGCGGCACGGTGGCTGGAGGCAACGCCACAAACACCACGACACCCGCCCCTTTAACGCCAACACGCGCGTTTACCCCGGTCGCCTCGACAACAGCCATCTTCACGAGCACATCTACAGCCTTCCAAACTCCCACCCTCGCTTCTGGCGGCGGATTTCCGCAATCGACAGCCCTCGATACGTTCAACCGCGCGAATGGAAGCCTCGGAGCCAATTGGTTTTCCTCAACAGGCGGATATGCCGTCGCCTCCAACCGCATGGATATCGGGTCAGGCGGGGAGGTGTTCTGGGGCGCGACCCAGTTCGGCGCAGAGCAGGAAGCGTTTACCAGGTTTTTGACCATCGGTCCCTCCGGATCTGATAATGCCTTGCTCCTAAAATCGCAAAGCCGGACGACTTATACAGGCGGCGTTATCGCGGTTACCTACAGGCCGCAATTCCAAGCCGCGCAGGTGCTGACGTACTCCAACGCGCAGGGGTGGGCGCAACGCGGCGCGAACATCCCTGTCACGCTGGCGAGCGGCGACCAATTGGGAGCGCGCGCAAGGTCGAATGGAAGCGTGGAAGTGTACAAGAACGGCATCCTGATTGGAACGCGCGATGCCAGCGGCTGGACCTACTCCGCAAACGGCGGATATGTTGGGATGTGGTTCATCGGCGCGAGCAACGCCTTTGCCGATGACTTCGGCGGCGGGAATATTTCCGGAAGCGTGGTCACAAATACCCCGGTGAGCATTTCAACTTTAACCGGCACGCCCACTCAAACATCCACATCGATCAGCATTCCCACTCTCACCCCGACGATGTTCGCGACCGCGACCCGAACCTCAACGCCGATCGCCGGCGCTTCTGCCACCGCCACATCTGCCCCGTCAGCGGCGGCCGTTTTCTCCATTGGCACAGGCGGAACGGATTCGACCCAGCATCAGGTCGTGCGCGCGGCGAACGACCGTGTGTATGCCTTTGTCAACCAGCAATCGTCGAGCGTCATTCGCGTCTACCGGACGGTGAACCCGGGCTTGCCCGCCTCCGCCGCAGACTTTACCGGTCCCGTGCAGGTGACGGAAACCAGCAACCCCATTTCGGTCGATGCGGTCTATGATGGCGGCACGATCATCCACGTGTTAGTCAACTTGCAAAACAGCCAGATTAAGGATTACCCCTTCGACACCTCCACAAATACGTTCCGCGCCCCGATCACGCTGGCAACGGATGGAGGCGCATTCCCTTCATCGCCATACGTGGGCACGACCGGCGTTTCCGGCATGGTGGATGCCAGTGGAATTTTGCAGATTGTGTATTGGAGCGGCGCGAACCACATTCAGCATCGCGCCTATACCTATAATTCCGCGCTCAACACGCTTACGCCTTCCGGCGCTTTCACGCAGGTGGATTCGGCAGGCAGTTCGAATCATCCAACCATTGCGGTTTCCCCGGCGGATAATTCGGTAACGATTGCCTGGGTATCTGAGGCCACCAACCCAGCGCGGATCTTGACGCGCGCCAGGGCAAGCAACGGGGTCTGGGGCAACGTTGAAACTGCCAGCACGTCCCCGGTCTGGCACAGCACCTCGGCCGGGTTGAATATCGACCAATCGCCGAGTTTGATCATCGACCCGACGGGGACAAAGCATCTTGTGTATATTCAAGAGTTCGACGGGAGCATCGGCGATTACGGACGAATTCATTATGTGACAAACAGCGGTTCCGGTTGGGTGGACCAGGCGATCAACGCCCTGACCCACGACCCGGCGCTCGCGATCAACAGTCGCGGCGAAATCTACATCATCGGGCACGGGCATCCGTTCAACTCTTTAGGGGGCGCCACAACCTGCCTCTCGATGGACGATATGTGCATAATCAAGAAGAACTCCAATGGAACATGGGCAACCCCAACCCTGGTAATCGCAAACTCAGGCTCGGCGTCGTTCGACTCCAGCCCATCCGTGAAATGGTCTGTGAAAGGCTTCAACCGACCGGAAACGATTGAGTTCCTTTTCTTCAGCACGCCATACGAGTCGCCGGCGCTGTATTACGCTAGAATCCCGTGAACCATTATCCCGAGCGATTTTCCTGGCAAGCCGCGAGGAATAATTTTTTCGATGAATGAGAATCCAGAGCAGAGACCAGGGTCTCTGCTCTTTTTTACCCTGTTAACCCTTTCGTAATAAGTTTTCTTCGCAACATGTTGTCTAACAGGCAGATCAAGAAAAGGAGAACTTATCATGAACAACAATTTTCAAACTGCGACGCTGGCTGGGGGATGTTTCTGGTGTCTCGAAGCCGTTTTCGACGAGGTGAAGGGAGTCGAGGGTGTGGAATCAGGCTACGCCGGCGGCAAGGTCGCAAATCCATCCTATCGAGAAGTTTGCGATGGGACAACGGGTCACGCGGAAGTGATACAGATTCACTTCGATCCGAACATCGTCTCGTATCGTGACATGCTGAACGTGTTCTTCGCCATTCACGATCCCACTACATTGAACCGTCAGGGCAATGATGTTGGCACACAATACCGCTCCGCTATTTTCTATCACGACGATGAGCAGAAGAAAATCGCCGAGGAATTAATCAACGAGTTGAACGCGCAGAAAATTTGGGATAAGCCCATCGTGACTGAAGTGTCAAAGCTGGATAAATTCTATATGGGGGAGGAGTATCATCAGGAGTACTTCGCGCGGAATCCATACCAGCCGTATTGTCAGGCGGTTGTCGCGCCGAAGGTGGCGAAGTTTCGTAAGCATCATTTGGAGATGTTGAAGAAACAACCCGCGTAGTAAAACAGACCCTGAGAAGTTGAAACTTCTCAGGGTCTGTTTTTTAAAGATCGCAGAGTGACGCGAGAGTTCCAACAGGAACCGTGTCTTGAAACGTGACAGACGCGCCGCGCAACTCACTCACCTTCGCGTTGACTTCCTCAGGCGCCAGTAAGACTCCCGCTTCATGGAAGACCCAGTCTATATCTTCTTCATATTCGCGCATATCGCCTGCCTCGCCTAAACCGCCTTCAATAAACCACAAATTGAAATTCATGGACATCTGCGCATCGGGAAAATAATTTCCGTCATGCTCTCCTATCAACTCTCCATCAACAAAATAGCGGACTGCGCCGTCGGTGGCTTGCACAACGAATGTATGCCAGCCTGCCAAGCTTCCATCACGCGTACTGCTGGTATTATCCGCATTCCACGGTTCGATCTGCACTGTTTCCCAAGTAGTGACATAAAACACGCGTTCAGGTCCGCCCCAGCCGCCATTCGGCAAATATTCAAAGTCCATCTCGCTGTAATTTGGATTGAACGGTTTATCGTAAGGCGTGATCATGTAGAACGTCTGAACGACCTGATCGCCGTCACTGCCTGAAAGCGGCTCATCGCTAAAACGGACGCGCGCGGCGTAGGTCCCTTCGAGATATTTGCGCTGGTGACAAATTTGTGTTTGGTATGTATTCTCTCGCGTGCCGTCTGTGGAGGAGGTCATTCGCAAGAGACGATTGCCCGACTCGTCGGGATGATTCACAAAAGATACGTTCTCTGTTCGGAATGTCGCGCTGGTGACGCCGGGCCAGCCTTTGCCGCTGCGGACGATCCAGCCGTTGGATGTCATTTCGTTTGAGGTGGAATAAGAAAAATCATCGAACAAGATTGGCGAAGCGTCGGTGGTCGGCATCGGGATGGATTCTGCTGTAGGCGTGAAGGGAACAGTTGTCGGCGTTGACGCAGGTTCAGACACTGGCGGGAGCGGATTGGACACACAACTTGCCAGCATCAAAATGCACAACGTGTACAAAATGGTTTTATAACGTTTCATTTCCCAATCTCCTTATCAAATGTTTTGCATGTAGTATAGCATCAAGGTCAGGCTTCAAACAGTCTGTTATACTTGCCGTCGCTTTTTGAAATATTCGTTCAACCCGCAGTTGAACTGCGGGTTGAACTGAGTCGGTCTATGACAAAAACACAACTCCCCAATTTCCACATCCGCGACATCCCCATCTACGGGGACACGCTTCTCGCGCCTATGGACGGCTACTCGGACTGGCCCTTCCGCTCGATATGCCGCGCCCTCGGTTCGGCGATGAGTTACACCGAGTTCGTCAAAGTGGAAAAGATTCTCAGCCGCTCGAAGGAACCTGCCAAGCGGTTGTATTACGAGGAAGCGGAACGACCCGTCACCTTTCAAATTTACGGCGACGACCCAGACTTGATCCTCAAAGCCGCGTTGATCGTGGAAAAGTGGAAGCCCGATATTATTGATATCAACATGGGTTGTCCCGCCAAGTCTATCGCCGATCGCGGCGCAGGAGTAGGCATGATGCCAAGCCCATTGCGGATCGCGCGCACGTTTCGCGCGCTGACAAAGGCGCTAAAGATCCCGGTCACCGGGAAAATCCGCATGGGTTGGGAGCGGAACAAAAACTATAAACTTATCGCCCGCATTGTGGAAGAAGAAGGCGGCGCGCTAATCGCCGTACATGGACGCACCAAAGAACAACGTTACAGCGGCGCTGCAAACTGGGACGCGATCGCCGAAGTGAAAGCGTCGGTCCGCATCCCCGTCGTCGGCAGCGGCGATGTGCGCGTCGCAGCGGATATTCAAAAAATGAAGACCCACACAAACTGCGACGCAGTGATGATCGGGCGCGGCGCAATCGCTAACCCGTGGATTTTCGCCGGCTATGATCGCGAGCAAGTCCCGTACGAATTGACGATGGAAACCGTTCGCGAACACTTACAGAAAAGCGTCCAGTTTTACGGCGAAGAAGACGGACAACGACTCTTTCGAAAATACGCTGTGCAATACTTGCTGTTGAAAACGCTCGATCGCGATACGCGTAAAGAGATTCTAAAAGAGCGTCCCGCCCGCGAATTTGTAGAGTTGTTAAATCAAGTCTACGCGCTCATGGCGCAGAGCGCGCCCTTATCCAAAACCTACGTCTAGAATCATCATCAACGCAAATCCGAGCATCGCGCCCGAGGTGGCAAAATCGGCGTTCTTTGCCAATTGCGATTCGGGAATCAATTCTTCGACCACTACGAAGATCATCGCACCCGCCGCAAACGCCAACGCATACGGCAAAATAGGACGAATCAACAACACTGCCGCTGCGCCCAACGCTCCCGCAATCGGCTCGACCAACGCCGAAGACTGCCCAAACCAAAAACTCTTCAAACGCGACATACCCTCCGATCGTAGCGGAACGGAAACTGCCATGCCTTCGGGAAAATTTTGAATCGCGATCCCGATCGCAAGCGCTGCCGCCCCAGCCAGAG
>CASGHD010000201.1 GCA_949319575.1 uncultured Anaerolineales bacterium
CACGAATAAAAACCACGAATACTCGAATTCGCGCCGGGCATTCGCGCGCTTGTGTTGAGTCTATCGAGGCATTCGTGTATTCGTGAATATTCGTGGACGGTTTACCCATACAACAGATTAACCTTGCGCTGTAATATTAGATGTCCACACGGAAAGAGGGCGCGACTCATTCACAGGATGGACAACCAGAAGCGCTTCCAGTTCGGTATCCTTAATTCCTATTGGCGCCTCAATTTTTAAGATCCCATCTTTTCCAACGCGGGTGTGTAAAGTAAGGCTATACATATCTCGCTCAGAGTTGATTCTACTCCAATTCCTTGCCTGCTCGTGGGTAGGTTTCCCCTTTGAGCGCTCCCTTCACCTTCTTCCAATACCGCAACAACCCATCCGCGCTCATGCCGAGGGGATTCGCCAATTCGAAGGCTCTCGCCGTCTCTTCGGTCAAGCCGTAGGACCTTGCATCGTCCATGACCATCTGGGAGAATTTTACGCGCAGTTCCTCCGGCGATGGCGCGGCAGGCATCACCTCTTCCAGCCAGCGGGCGGCAGAGTCCAATCCCTTTTCGATCTCGTTGAGATGCCATGCTACGTCATCGAATATGCCGAAGTGTGTGGGCGCGAGACGCGCCGGCTTGCGGGCGCGCAATTTTGCCACGCTCTCACGCCAGCGTTCGATGTGCAATTCGGGCGGTGGCATCGGAACGCGCAAATATTGGTAGCCTGGGATTCGCACGCCGCCCACATCGCCGGTGAAGATCAAGTCATCCAATTGATACGAGTAATGATGCTCGGCATGACCCGGGGTATTGATCGGCAACAATCTCAAATCCCCAATTGCTATTTCTTCCGCGTCGTTCGCCACGCGTAATTTATTTTCAGGCACGGCGAGAAATTCACCCCACAACGAATCCATGTGGTCGCCGTAGATGCGCGTCGCGCTGGCAATGAGTTTCTCGGGGTTCAGCAAATGCGGCGCGCCGACGGGATGCACAACAATCTCTGCGCCTTGCCGGGCGAACCAGCCCGCCGCGCCGGCGTGGTCGAGGTGGATGTGCGTCAGCAGGACGTGAGTCACGTCACGCGCAGAAAAACCTTCTTTCGAGAGTCCAGCCTGAAGGGAGAGAAGAGTCGAGCCGGGTCCGCTTTCGATCAGGATTGCGCCGTTTGAATGTGGAATCAAATACGAGGCGATGGCGCGCGGGCGTCCTTGAAAGTTCAAGTCAAGTGTGACAATACGGGTCTGCGCCATGAGTGTTCCTGTGCGTTGGTTTTGGAGTAGAACGACGAGAGCGTAACGCCCAAGTCTTCGTCACAGTATACACGGCAAACCGGAACTTTGCGCTCCTCCAGCGACTTCGCAAGGTCTTCGTTGCCGGCGCGCGAACCGAACGAAAGCGTCATCAACAGCACCACAGTTGGGCGCAGGCTTCGGCGTTGCAAACTGTCTACCGCAATCAGGAGTTCGGGGTAGATCATTGGCGTAACAAGGATGGCGCTCGACCCTTGCGGCAACTGCCCCATCTGCGCGGTGACGAGCGACGGCAGAGTGAAGAAACTCTCATTGCCGAGGAATGCCAACGCCTCGAGGATCTTCGCCTCCTGTCGCTCGCTTCTTTCCGCCGGGATAACTTTGTACGCCCGCCCCGACGCGCTCACCAGCCCCACCGACCGTCGCCCGGCGATGAAATAATGCGCCAGTGACGCCGCCGCGCTGATCGCATATTCGAGCGTGGATGGCGGCAGTTTCACTTTGCGCCGGCGCAACAGAAAGAGATCATCGGCAGGCGGCGCTTCGAGGGCTTCGCCCGGCCTCGAGGTGTGGACACTGCGATGCGTATCGAGGAACAGCCATACTTCCGATTGCGGGTCTTGCTCGAATTCCTTCACCATCAACTTATCGCGGCGGATACTGGTGGGCCAGTGGATGCGTTTGAGCGGGTCGCCCGGCGCGTACTCTCGCACGCCCGCGGCGTGAGGCGTAACATCCTGTGACTTGCGCCGGATCACTTGTCCGCCTGGCAACATGCCCGGCGGCGAATAGAATTCAGAGACAGTGGCAAGCATGGGTAGCACCACCAGCGAATCGTACGCGGGGAATGTTTTAGAGACTCGAAAGATGCCGAACGGGTCGCCGGAACTGACGCGGGTGGGTCCAAGCAGGAATCCGCCTCGGGTGGTGAGCCAGGTTCGGGCGATGTAGGATCGTTTTTGTTTCCCGTTGATGATGGTCAGCACGCGCGAGCCGGTCGCAAAGGGAATCGTTGTCTCGTTGAAAACTTCCAACCACAGTTTGGGAATGCGGCTCGCATTGGCAATCTCGAAGTGTTCTTCGAAGATATCTCCCACCGCCGCGCGGAGCGAACGCGCCCGCCGCTCCAGGGTGATGCCGCGCAAGGCGAACATCGTCAACAACCAAGCCAGCGCAATCAGCAACAAGCCAAAATAAAATAAGCGCACGTAAAGCAGAGACCCATTCACCACCGCCCCAACGCCGCCTACCATCAGTATTAAAAGAACGAACACGCGCCCCGGCGTCACTACGATTTACCCTTCGCCTTCGCGTCGAGAGACTGATAATCTCCGCCCGGCACGGGGATGCTGGCGAGGATCTCCTGCACGATGCGGTCTGAACTCAACTCGCGCAAGCGCGCCGCCGGCGAAACGATCAGGCGATGCCCAAGCACGGAAACGGCAAGGGCTTTGACATCGTCGGGCAATACGTGGTCGCGCCCATGTATGGCGGCGCGCGCTTGACCGGCGCGGAACAACGCCAGGCTCCCGCGCGGGCTGGCGCCGAGGTACACGTCATTGTTCTGGCGGGTCTTGCCGACGAGGTCGACGATATATTTTTGCACCGCCGTAGAAACGTGGATTTTTCGCACAGCCTCGATCGCGCTCAACAACTCCTTGGATTTGACCACCGCTTTCAACGCTTCGATCGGATGTTTGAGTTGCTGACTCCCCAACACTTTCATCTCCTCCGACGCGCTGGGGTAACCCATGCGGATACGGAGCAGGAAGCGGTCAAGTTGCGCCTCAGGGAGCGGGAACGTGCCTTCGTACTCGATGGGGTTTTGTGTGGCAAGCACCATGAACGGTTTCGGGAGCGCGTGCGTTACTCCATCCACCGTGACTTGCTTTTCTTCCATGGCTTCGAGCAGGGCGGCTTGCGTCTTTGGCGTGGCGCGGTTGACTTCGTCGGCAAGGATGATCTGCCCGATGATCGGCCCCGCGCGGAATTCGAACTTCTGCTTTTGCTGGTTGAAGATCGAAACGCCGGTCACGTCGCTGGGGAGCATGTCTGGCGTGAATTGGATGCGGTTGAAGGCGCAATCGAGCGATTTGGCAAGACTGCGCGCCAGCATGGTCTTCCCCACGCCCGGCACATCCTCAATGAGCAGGTGTCCCTGGCAAAGCAAGCCAATAACGACCAACTCCAACGCCTGCGACTTTCCCACGATCACGCGCTCTAAATTTTGAACAATGTTCTCGCTAAATTCCTTGAGGTCTGCCATTAAGAAACGCCCTTTCAATTTGTGAGGATTGCTTTACCGCCCCGATTGTACGGGTATTCGATGGCATGGGCAAGTAAATTTCACCCCTCTGCGGAGGGGTGTTGATTTTTTACCGCGAAGAACGCCAAGAGCGCGAAGATTCATAAGATTTTCTTGGCGTTCTTTGCGCGCTTGGCGGTTAATTTCTTGAAACGAGGAGGTTGCTTCGGCGAGAGTCCGCGCCTCCAACGACATTTAACTTTCGTGTATAATCTGCGTCGCCCGTCCCCGTAGCTCAATGGACAGAGTAACAGACTTCGAATCTGGTGGTTGCGCGTTCGAGTCGCGCCGGGGACGCCATATTTTTTTCTATGCGCGAAATTCCCTCCGAAGCAAAACTAATCCACATGCTCCTCAACCGCCTCGAGCGCATCTCTGTCGATTCAGTTTGGGCACATCGCGCCAGCGGACTGCGCGGAAGCCTACTCCACGCGATAGAAAAGATCGAACAAGGAGATCCATTGGATTCCCCATCATTCAAATCTCTGTTGAAATCAGGTTTTCATATCTTGCAAAAAGCGGCGCAAGAGAAAAGGTAACTCAACTTACGCAGATGAACCCGTAACGCGAGACTGCGAAGCGTCTCGCGTTTCACGCCATTCTTATGCAAGAGCGACATAAATGTCGCGTTACAAAAGCCAGCGGTATCTATTTTGCGTAAGGTGAGAAGGTAAGATGTTTATACAGCGTTGTGTCATGGTATACGACAAAATATCCCTCCAGAAAGCAGAGATATGCCAGATCTTTACACACTCAACCCAACTCAAATCATCATGTACGTTACCGAATCTTGCGCGGATTGCGTCCGCGTGAAGAAATATTTTGAGGCGAAGGGCATCTCCTATCGCCGTGTTGGGCTTGAAGGGGATGCGAAAGCCGCCGAGTTTGTGACGCAGATCAACCGTGGATTCCGAAGCGTGCCGACGATCGTCTTCCCGGATGGTTCGATCCTCGTCGAGCCGGGCTGGGAGGAACTAAACGAAAAATTTCCGGCTTCGGGCGCCGAGGCTGGGTAAAACTTCGCGCCTGCCAACCCTCGGGGGGCTTTGCTCGTATCCCCATCAGGGATACAATGAGGGAGAGAGGAGAATACATGAAACGAATCCTTCCTTTTTTTCTTGTCGCTGTTCTGCTCGCATCGTGTAACGGCTGGATCATACAACCCCTGCCGGGCAACCCGCCTACGCCATTCCTGCCATTCACACAAACGCCCTCCGTGTTTAGCCCCACGCCGTTGATTATCGGTGCGGCGAGTCTAACGTCCACTCCTTCGATTGCCTCGCTCACGCCAAGCACAACGCCCTTCCCCACGATGACCGGTTCAGCCGCGCCGGTCACTGCGACGGTGACGAACACATCCACGCCGCCGCCCGCAGTACTCGGGTTGGCGATCAAGGCGCTGAGTTGCAATACCAGCGCTGACTTTAATCATGGCATGGGAGAGGTAACCAATGCTTTCATCCTGCTGAAAAACACCGGCGGTATTCAGATCACAAATATCAAGACAACCCTGAATGTGCTTGACCCCGGCTTGCAGATTCATCCTGACCAAACGGTCGCGACAGCAGTCCTCCCGGTTGGGTATCAAGTGACGCTCAAACTCACCGCCGACACAACCACCAATTCTCCCACGCCAATTCAAGTCAAAGTGACAAGCGACCAGGGAGACTTCCCAATTGAGGGGCTTCCTTCATGCGCCAAAATTGGATTTGGCTCCCCAGACCCGGCAGGACTCAACACCCCGATTCCCGCTACGCCGTAAGCAAAACCTCTGCGAAGTATGCAGATTCTTTCAAACGGCGCGATCTGCGAAAATTCTTTCTTTACCCGTAACAAGGGAGAAAGTCAACTATAATCAACCTATGGCAAACGAAAATTTAAACACGCTTCGCAGTAAGATCGCCATCCTCATTGACGGCGACAACGCGCAATCGTCCCTGCTCCCGCAGATGCTCGTGGAGACTGGTCGGCACGGACAAGTCACCGTCCGCCGCATTTACGGCGACTGGACGACGAACAGCATGAACTCGTGGAAAGACACGTTGAACTTCCACGCTTTCCAGCCGATTCAGCAATTCCGCTACACCATCGGCAAGAACGCCACCGACAGCGCGATGATCATAGACGCGATGGACATCATGCACTCCAACGTGGTGGAGGGTTTCTGTCTCGTCTCATCCGATTCAGATTACACGCGGCTGGCGACCCGCATCCGCGAGACGGGTATTTTCGTGATGGGCATCGGCGAGAAGAAGACGCCGAAACCATTCGTCAACGCCTGCGATGTGTTCGTCTACACCGAAAACCTCGCGGCGGAAAAGAAAGCCGCGCAACAAAAACAACTGCACGCAAAAAAGACAACGAAAAGCAAAGACGGGAAAGAAGAATCGGACCCAATGCCGATGCTCAGTCAAGCCTTTGAAATGGCGGCGGGACAAGACGGCTGGGCTCCGCTCGCAGGCATGGGCAACGCGCTCTATCAATTGGATCCAGGTTTCGACCCGCGCACGTACGGTCACAAGCAACTCTCGAAGATGATCGCCAGCCTCAAAGACCGCTTCGAGATGCGAACGAAGGACATGGAAGGTCAGCAGATCTTTTATGTGAGGGTGAAGGAGTAAGATTAGGCTTTATCGGAAATTCTCTGCCGTACAAATGTCGTTGCGAGGAGGGGTTTTGCTCTTCCCGACGAAGCAATCTCCTGTTTTAGGAGTGTTTCCGCTGAAAAGGAGATTGCTTCGCCGCCGAAAACCAAGTGTCTCGACAGGCTCGACAACCAAGCGGCGGCTCGCAATGACATAATTTGGCGTGATGTACGGTAGAGAATTGTTTGATACGCAAGGCAGAGGCGACAACAGAAACGTTGCTCGACTGGAGGAAAAGAGATTGAATAATCCTCGCGTAATACTGTTTGGAGTGTTCTTTGTTCTTGTCGCTTGTTCCTCAAAGCCGACATTTATCAACCACACCGCGCCGAACCTGCCAGTCGTATTCGATGAGTTCACGAACGCAGGGTGTCCTACCGATAGTAATGGTCAGCCATGCGGTGCAGTCGGTCCGCTTGCTGACTTCGGTTGCAACGACATCTACATACCCTCCAACCTCACGGGCGGACTTGATCCAGCCTACCCGATTGCCATCTGTCAAATTGACCTGCGTTCTGGCGCGGCAAGCGCTGAAATACAAGCTAAAATGGATCGGGGAGACTACCTCTATTATCTTGGCGGCTTGTCGGGGAGTTACGTCCGCTATGTGATTTTTCAAAACGGCGAGTTTCGCCTGCTGAAAACCGAAGAAGACTTCCGAGCCGCTTACGCGCCGATTGACTCCCCCGAAGAAGCCCTGAGCTACGTACTGGCTGTAACAACATTGTCAGCAGTGTACGGTCTTGACTACGACCCCGCCATGGAATATGAAGTGAACGAGATCGAAGACACTTACGTAACGTCTGAAACAGACGGCTACCGCCTGCATCTGTTTTACGATCAGGTGTTCGGGTGCGGTCCGCATTGGATAACTGCAAATGAAATACACATATCATTCGATGGGACGATTCAGGAAATCAGCCAAACGCAGTTATTTAGAGACCCAAACATGGACGAGTTGTGCGTGGATTGATGAAGTTGAGGGCGATGGTAAAATGAGATGGTGATGCAAACCCTGACCGTCAGCCTCAAGATCGCTTCGAGATGCGCGCAAAGACATGGAAGGTCAGCAGAACTTTTATGTGAAGATGAAGGAATAAGACAAAGCAAGCTTACAATCCTCAGAAAGGATATAATTGACACTACGGGATCACTATGGCAGTAACAAATCTCCAAATCAAGTTCTCCTTGATAAAAGTAACTATTTTGATAACAATCCTTCTTTGTGCTGCGGGATTAATGTTTCTGTCTCCGCAAAGTAAAACATTTGCCCTAAATCAACCAAACCAAACAGTGACTATTACGTCAACCAAAACACCAACAAATACCGCCACTTTAACCGTAACGCCAACTTCAACTCCAGCACCAACAAAACCAGTAGAATCAACTCCTACTTCAAATCTTGGGATTCCAGTAACTGTCGCAATAGTTTGTGGATTTTTTTTAGTTGCGGGGGTTTTACTAATAACCTTACTGTGGTTTGTAAAGAGTAAGCATAAGCTACAAACAAGCCGAACACCTCAAGCCGCACAACCCACATCTGAGCGTCCAAGACAAATTCAAGAAGTAAAAACGCCAAGAAAGCGAGCAGCGTTAAACAACAGGCTTGCTAAAGGGCTTGATATTCTTCGTGAATTATACGAGATTGAGTCGAAAACGGAGAATTTAAGCTTTGTTCCAGTTGAAAATCTCCAAACTCTTTTGAAGCAGAAATACCCGGGTGAGAATATTGATTTACAGCAAACGGCTATTGAAATCGCAAATACTGATAACGGATTTTTAATTATTGAGCGAGCACGGTACAAGGGATATTTGATAAAAGTTCTGAGTAAAAATAATGCTGAATGAGGGTAATTATGACACAACAAGAATCCAGAGATGTATTACATGCCCTTTCAAACACAAGAGTTCCTCCATCATCAAAGGCATACTACTTACGATATACTGCGGGTGACGACTTTAAGGAACTAGCAAGAAATATCGAATCGGATGTAATAGCTCTCTCAACGGAAATCAATGGATACACCCCAAGGATTATTCGCGGCCCGTTTGGTGTCGGAAAAACACACTTCTTGAAGTATCTATACTTAAGACTAGGAGAAAATATTCCCAATTCAGATGACACGATTTGCTCATGGATAGATCTGAGGCAACTACGAGAGGTACATGACTTTCAATATCTATTAATAAAAGGGTTAAGCACATTTGAATTTGGCTTTCCTGAAGGTTATAGTTACCAGAATATATTGCGAACAACTTATGAAAGACTTGCGCAAGCCGCCACTGAAGGAAAAACGCTAAGTGAGCCGCAGAAACGCGTGGTTGTTCGACGTACACTGGACAAAATATGGGAAACCGCCATTTCCGTGGCGCCAATACCTATACCTGCAAAATTTGCCGCTAGGCTTATTCTTTGGAAACTGCAACAAGACCAAGAAAAAAAGCGAAATGAAAGGTTTCAAAAAAATGAAACAAAAACAGATATTGAAAATGAAAGTCAACAAGCACAACAAAGTGATTTTATATACGACTTTATAAAGCTGGGCGAGGGTAAATCTACGAACAATGAGTTTGATTCTATTATCCAAGTATTAGCAAAAGAATCAGAATACGATCAACTCGTTGACATTATTTTACGACTCCTGAAGAGGGCAGGCTACAAAAGGCTTGTTATCTTTGTAGATGAAATGGAACACATAAGCACCTACGAAATTAACGATGCGATTCCTAACCGCGCAGAAAGAGTAGCGGACATTCTAAATTTGTTCCATCGGCTACACACTAAGATTTCAGAGCAGGTAAGCAAACCAACCGGAAATGCTTATCCCTCCGTTGCACAGATTATGGCTATGCCCAATAGCTTATTTGAAAATGTAATCAAAAACGTCGATCCTGCTCTTCACAGCAAGCTAGATTCCCATGAACTCAGATTGGATTTTGTTCCCCAAGCAAGCCCAGCAACAGATGAACTCATAAAGAATATTTGGGAACTTCACAGAGAAGCGGGGTTCATCCTCAAGTCAAATTTGAACAATTCGAGCAAGGAAATTAAAGACGCTCTTTTCAAAAAGCTAGCTAGTGCGGGCGAACCTGCCACAATGCGAAATACAATTCCAGCAATAATCAAAATAATACGGGATGAATGGATTGATTCAAGGCAAAGAATTTGAAGGTTCAAAACTAGAGATTCGTTCGTAATAAATTTCCGTACACATCCACAATCTGCTTCGCAATTTTCTCCCACGCGTAATCTTGCGCGTACTCTACGGCGCGTTTGCTCATCGTCGCGTGCAGTTCCTTGTCGTTCAACAACCACGATAATTTCTCACACAACGCTTCAGGCTCCTGATCGGGGATCGTGAAACCCGTCTCGCCGTCGCGCACGAGGTAGCCAAGCCCGCCCACTTCGGAGGCGATGACGGGCGTGCCGCACGCCATCGCTTCGAGCGCCACCATGCCGAACGACTCGTAATGCGACGGCATCACCACCACCTCCGCCGCCGAATAATAATACGAAAGTTTATCCTGATCGCGCACGCCCAAGAACACCACCGATTGATCCAAGCCAAGAACCTCGCACAAATTTTTCAGGCGCGCCATCTCTGCGTTCATATCCTCGGGGCTTGCCGCAGGGTCGCCGCCGATGATCGCAAGATGCACAGGGCGCGACTCCTTCATCTGCAAACAAGACATCGCCTCCAGCAACGTGTCCACGCCTTTGAGCGGCTCGATGCGCCCCACAAACAGGATCATCCGATCTTCGGGCTTCAACCCGATGTACGCCCGCGCTTCATCGGCAGGGATGGGATAGAAGTGACTGACATCCACACCGGGTGGGATGACGACAAGTTTCTTCGCGTTCGCCTTGTAAAGGAAGCGGAGTTGCGTCAACTCGGCGATTGTGGCAACCACGACCCGGTCAACCCGACGCAGGACCTGCCTCTCACCCTCGATTCGGTACACGCCCTCGCGTTCCTCGTCTGTGCGCGCGATGCGGTTCTTCATCTCGCCGAGGGTGTGGAACATGTGGACGATGGGCAACCCAGCCCACCCGTCGGAAAGAGAAGCGGCGGCAATTCCAGACATCCAATAATGGCTGTGGATGATGTCGTATTGAATCTTCTTATCGCAGGCGAAGGCTTTGATGCCCTCCACAAATTCGGGGATGTAATTTGCAAGTTCCTGTTTCGGCATGGGATGTTCGGGTCCCGCTGGGATGTGGACGACGCGGTTGCCGTAGCCGAGTTCGTGCAAGACGTGCGGCACGTGATCGTCCTGCGAGCGCGTGAACACGTCCACGTGGATATTCATCTTGCCGAGTTGGCGCGTCAACTCGCGGACGTAGACGTTCATCCCGCCCGTGTCTTTGCCGCCCAGCGTGGCGAGCGGACAGGTGTGATAAGAAAGCATTGCAACACGTAACATGAGTTCAAATTCTCCAACGCTCAGACGACGCGTGACGATAAAAACTTGCGCCCTTCGACTGCGGGTTTCGCAATAACCGGTCAACCCTCCGCTCAGGGTGAATAAATAAACTTGCTAGAAAAATTGTAATCCTTTATAATCCCCGCCGTTGTAGGAGCAGTGTCACTCTCCCGAAAAATATCGGGACAATGTGAGCGCCAGCGAAGAGTCTCCTCGCGATGAGGAAGATGCTTCACTTCGTTCAGCATGACATGATAGCGAACGCCACCGTAGCTCAGTTGGCAGAGCGACGCTCTCGTAAAGCGTAGGTCACGAGTTCGACTCTCGTCGGTGGCTCAAAATCAGGTTGAAAGTTCGCAGGTTACAGGTTGGAAGGTTCAAACTTTCCAACCTGTAACTTTTAAACTTTATGACTGATTCTCAAATAACGAGATAACGGCTTCTCTAAACACTTTCGCATGATAGTCTACATCTGCCTCGGTGACATCAGGCGAGATCAACGCCATGTTGTGAAA
>CASGHD010000202.1 GCA_949319575.1 uncultured Anaerolineales bacterium
TAACTACTCAGCCTGGGAACATGTCGCTGCGAGGCGCTCTTGGTTTTGCCGAAGCAGTCCCCCAACGCCGGGAGATTGCTTCCCTTCGACAGGCTCAGGACAGGCGTCGGGACCCCGAAAAATATCGGGGCAGGCGAGCAAGAGCCTCCTCGCAACGACATGCCTGAGTAGTTACGAATTCTCACGGATTTTTTACCTGCTCTTTCCTTCGCGCCCATTGTGTCGCTTCGATAAACTCAGTGCAAGCCTTCGTGGTGAAAAAGGAATCCTCCATGACACAAACCTATAATGCCATTGTCGTTGGCGCGGGCGTGATGGGCGCCAGTATCGCCTTTCACCTCGCCGAGCGCGGACTCAAGCCTGCCATCCTCGAACGCAAAGTGACCGCTTCGGGCGCGACCGGCCACTCGAGCGGGCTCGTCCGTATGCACTACGATCTCGCCGCGGAATCGGAGTTAACCTTCAAAAGTTATCAGCAATATTTCAATCAATGGAAGGAGCGCGTCGGCGGCGAATGCGGATTTATGAACACGGGGTTTATCCAGATCAATTCGCGCGAGGAGGAGGGTCAACTGCGCGGCAATGTCGCCAACCAGCAAAAAATCGGAATCAACACATCGGTCATCACGGCGAAGGAGGTGAAGGAGTTGTTCCCCGACCTCGCCACCGATCATTTCGATTACGCCGCCTATGAGCCTGATTCGGGCTACGCGGACGCGACGCTCACCACCAACTCGTTCATCGAATCCGCGAAGCGACTCGGCGCGACGTTGATCCAAAACTGTGAAGTGACCGCCATCCGCGCGGCGGCAGGGAAAGTCATCGGCGTTGGCACGAACAAAGGCGACTTCGACGCGCCGATTGTCGTCAACGCGGCTGGGGCGTGGGCAAAGCATGTCGCGGGGCTGGCAGATCTCCAAGTCCCGATCGAAACGTGGACGCATGATGTCGCGTTCCTGCATCGCCCGCCCTCGCTGGGAAGAATCCCCGCGATGATTGACCTTGCGCTCGAGTGTTACTTCCGCCCTGAGGGGAGCGCGCTCATTCTCGCCGCGGGCGTGGACGAGTCCATGCGCAACGATCTGCCCGACGAGGAAGACCAAACCCCAACGCCCGCGTTCGTCGAAAAATTGATAGACATCATGGTGCAGCGCATTCCCAAGATCGAGCAGAGCGGCTTACACTCGATCCATGTTGGGCGCGACGGCATCACGCCTGACCAGCGCGCGATTTACAGCGGCACGGATCTGGATGGTTTTTATCTCGCCTGCGGGTTGAGCGGCACGGGATTCAAAACGTCGCCTGCGGCGGGCGCAAGTCTGGTGGAGTTGATTTTGGACGGCGCGCCGAAAACTGTAAACATCACACCATTCCGATTCAGCCGCTTCGCCGAAGGGAAACTGATCGAGGGCGAGTATGGGTACGGGAATATTTGGAAGTAGAAGTCGATCTTTTAAATTTCATCCATGGGTCTCCCGTTATAATCAGCCCGATGTTTACCTTCCAAATCACCTCTAAAAACAACCGCGCCCGCGCGGGGATTTTTTCCACACCTCATGGCGACCTCCTCACGCCGGTCTTCGCGCCCGTTGGCACACAAGCCACTGTAAAAACCCTCACGCCCGAACATCTCAAGGACATCAACGCCTCCCTCGTGTTGAGCAACACCTATCATCTTTACCTGCGTCCCAGCGACGAACTCGTGCGCGACATGGGCGGCTTACACAAGTTCATGCAGTGGCATCGTCCCATGCTCACCGACTCGGGCGGCTTTCAAGTTTTTTCGCTCGCGCAGACCCGCAAGATTGACGACGACGGCGTGACCTTCAAGAGTCACATTGACGGCTCGACGCATCGCTTCACGCCTGAAAAGGCGATTGCGATTCAAGAGAATCTCGGCGCGGATATCATTATGGCATTCGACGAATGTTCTGATCCCAATGACCACGCCTACTCGAAACTCGCCATGCAGCGGACTCATCGCTGGGCGGAGCGTTCACTCAAAGCGCAGACTCGACGCGACCAGGCATTATTCGGGATCGTGCAAGGCGGCGTTCAAGCGGACCTTCGGGCTGACTCGGCCAACTTCATTGCTTCGCTCGACACCCCCGGCATCGCCATCGGCGGACTCTCCGTCGGCGAGACGAAACAAGAAATGCACAACATGCTCGACGTTGTCACTCCGTTATTGCCCGAAAACAAACCGCGATACCTGATGGGAGTCGGCACGCCCGAAGACCTCATCAACGGCGTCGCGCGCGGCATTGATATCTTCGATTGCGTTCTGCCGACTCGCCTGGCGCGTCATCATTCCGCTTTTGCGCCCGAAGGACGGCTCAACCTGATGAACGCGACGTTTGCTCGCGACGAAAAGCCAATTGACGAAACGTGCGATTGCTATGCCTGCAAAACGTTCACGCGGGCATACATCCGTCACTTGATCGTGGCGAAGGAATTGCTCGCAGGGACATTGATCTCTATTCACAATTTGCGCGCGTTGATTCGTTTGATGGAGCAAATTCGTGTTTACATTGCCGACGGTTCATTTGAATCGCGTGTGCCTGAGTTGTTGGGTCAGTGGGCAAATAACGCGAGACGGCTGGTTAATGGATAAATGGATCATGGATGTGGCGCATGACTGTGATGAATCTCGATAAATTGGAAGTGTGGGCGAGGGCAAAGGACTTTGCTCTGGCAGTATATAAAGATGTTGTTCCTCATTTGCCATCCGACGAGAAATGGAATTTAACTCAACAGTTGAAACGAGCCGCACAAAGCATTCCCGCTAACATCGCTGAAGGGCATGGACGATTTCATTTCCTGGATAATGTCCGTTTTTGTTATATCGCTCGCGGCTCATTAACTGAAGTTCAAAGCCATATGGCTCTAGCTCACGACTTGGGGTATTTCTCGGATGAAATATATAAGCGGATGACCGCTCACGCCGAGTCGATTGGCAAGCAACTCAATAATTACATTGCCTATCTCAAACGCTCCAAACAAGGTGAAAAAGAATTTCCGCAAGATCAGGCTGTTCGGGAAGAATCTGAACCTTATATTCTTGATGATCTAAGCGAAGACGAAAAAAACCATTAACCATCCTCCATTAACCAGAACTTATGACCCTCCTCCAATCCTTCCTCCTCGGCATCATTCAAGGACTAACCGAATTCATCCCCGTTTCATCTACCGCACATTTGTTGATCGGGCAAAAACTGTTAGGCATCCCCGCCGATGACTCGATGTTCTCGTTCCTCGTCATCGTCCAACTTGGAACGCTCGTTTCCCTCTTTGCGTTTTACTGGAAAGACCTGCTCACTATTGTGAGTTCCACGTTTCAAGTCTCACGTTCCATGTTAACCAAGCCGCGTAAAACTTTGAACTTGAAACCTGAAACTTTACTTGGCTGGTATATCATCATCGCTACTGTTCCCGCTCTTGTCGCTGGTTATCTCTTGAAAGATACGGTTGAAGAATTGTTCAAACAACCCATGCTTCAAGCATCTATTCGTTTATTCTCCGCCGCGATTCTGCTTACGTTGGCTGAATTGTTGACTAAGAAAAATCGAAACCTTGATTCAATGACATGGCTGGATGCGTTGATCGTTGGCTTGTTTCAAATCATCGCCGTCTTCCCCGGCGCATCCCGCAGTGGGACGACCATCAGCGGCGGCATGTTTCGCGGGCTTGACCGCCCGTCCGCGGCGCGGTTTGCGTTTTTGATGTCGGTTCCAGTGATGCTCGCGGCGGGCGGTTACGAAATGCTGGATGTAATTCAAATGCCAAATCTCAGCGACTTCCTGCCTTTGCTCGCGGTGGGGTTTGTCACGGCGGCAGTCGTTGGCTGGTTTGCGATCAAGTGGCTGATTGATTATTTGAGCAAACGGTCGTTGTATGTGTTTGCCGCATATTGTGCAGTGGTTGGTACGATAGTTTTTTTTCTAAGATAATATCGGTGGTCGAGTAGAGCCGTGTTCGTCGGCTCGTATCGAGACCACCATATAAGCAAAATAACTTCTGTTATTGGTGGTTTCGATACGTCCCGCGAACTGCACGCGGGACTACTCAACCACCGAGGAATATATGAACATAAAAACTCTCCTCAAACTCCTCGTCGAAACCGAATCGCCTTCCCACGACAAAGCCGCCGTGGACCGCGTCGGAGTCATCGTCGCTGAAGAAGCGCGCAAACTTGGCGGGCAGATCGAGACCATTCCCAACAAGGAAACAGGCAACCATATCCTGGCTCGTTTCTTACCAGCCCGACCTTCGACCTTTGACCTTCAACCTTCAATTTTGATTCTCTGCCACATGGACACGGTCTTCCCACTTGGCACGATTCAAAAAACTCCCTACCGTGAAGAGGGCGACAAAATTTTCGGTCCCGGCACACTGGATATGAAGGCTGGGATTGTCATCGCGTTTGCCGCAGTTGAATCAGCTCGAAGGTCCGGGTTGAATCGTCCTGTCGCGTTGTTATGCACATCCGATGAAGAGATCGGCAGTCATACATCGCGCGCATTGATCGAGTCGCTGGCGAAAGAATCCGCGTTGGTGTTGGTGATGGAAGGCGCGTTGCTCGACGGCTCGCTCAAAACGTGGCGCAAAGGGACGGGCGGATTTTCGGTCACGGTTCGCGGGCGCGCGGCGCACGCTGGCGGCGATCATCAAGCGGGACGCAACGCGATTGAAGAAATGTCGCATCAAGTCATCGCGATTCAAAAGTTGACCGATTACGAAAAACAAACAACGGTGAATGTCGGCGTGATTCACGGCGGCACAGTTTCGAATGTTGTCCCTGAAGAAGCGCGCATCGAAGTGGATGTGCGTGTGATGTTGCCCGGCGAATGGGAGCGGCTCGAAAGTGAAATGCAAAAACTTAAGCCGATGCTCGACGGCACGAGGATTGAAATCACTGGCGGATTGAATCGTCCGCCGATGCCGTTTGATGATCGAATGAAATCCACTTTTGAAAAAGCAAAATTGATTGCCGCGCAGATCGACATGGAACTCAAAGCGGGCGGCACAGGCGGCGCGTCGGATGGAAATTTTGTCGCGCCGCTCGGCATCCCGTTGCTGGATGGCATGGGCGCGGTGGGCGAGGGCTACCATTCGGAACGCGAATTTATTTTTGCCGACAGCATGGAGCAAAAAGCGAAGTTGATCGCGGAGTTGATAAAGGAATGGTGACTCGTATCCATGTCGTTGCGAGGGCGATGCACTTTCGCCCGAAGCAATCTCCTCGACGTCTAGGAGATTGCTTCGTCGCGAAGAACAAGAGCGCTCCTCGCAACGACATGATTCTTTTATTAATTTTGTCTCTCTTCATTTCCTCCTGCTCGACAAACACGCCTCTCTCCACCCCTCAAGTTGTCTCCGTCTATTCGACCTCTGCCGCCGAGCCGTGGCTGACCGACCTCTACACCTGCGCCGAGTCGTTTGCCGTTCTAACTCGCGTGGACGACCCCAACTCTGCCGACATCGTTTTGCAAATCGGCGAGCCAGAATTTTTATCAGGGTTTGCGTATCAGATTGACGAGGAGGAAATATTGATTGTGGCGCATCATCAATTCCCAATCCAAAATTTGACTCTCGACGAGACGCGCGCGTTGTTCATGGGACTCGGCGATCCATCGGCGCAGGTGTGGGTGTACGCGTCAGATGCGGATGTGCAAAAGGTGTTCGACCAGTTCGTGATGGAGGGAAGAAGCGTTTCGTCGTCCGCGTTCGTGGCTGTCAATCCACAGCAAATGTCCGAGGTGTTGAACACTGAAGCCAACGCAGTCGGAATCTTGCCGCGCCATTCGATGGCGGGGGATGTGCGTGAAGTGTTCTCTGTTGCGATAGTCCCTGTGCTGGCGTTGACGAAATCTGAGCCACAAGGCATGGTCAATCAGTTGATTGGCTGTTTTCAGAAGTGAATATAATTATCCTTGCGAAGGTTCCAAACCTTCGCAAGGATAAAGTTGACTATGAAAACTCCCCTTTGGACTCCCTCCGAACAACGCAAACAAGATGCGAATATCACACGCTTTATGCGTGAAGTGAGCGCGCGACATAAATTGAATCTTG
>CASGHD010000203.1 GCA_949319575.1 uncultured Anaerolineales bacterium
TAAATCTGGTATCGTTGGGCTTGGGTAAGCTGGCGGTAGGTTCTCATAGTGCTCCTTTGACTTGGTCGTCTGAGAAGCATTATCCTACTCCAGCTTACCTCTCAGCAACCTTCAAAGTTGCACTTCGCACTTGAATCTACAGATGTAAAAGCTTTTAGAATCATGCAGGCGCAGTTGGATGATGGCACAGACGTCAGGGTAAGTTGGCTAGATGAATGGAGTGGATTTGCTTTGAGCGGTGAGCTATATCGCGATTTTGGCATCCTAGATGAGCACGAAGTTGTTGCCCACATTTATGGGGCAAGGAATATACCAATAAAAGTTCGGATAATTAAGAATGTGGAGCAGATAAAAGAGTACAAAGATATATTTTCAAAAATGCACAAACTGAGTCATTCCCTTTCCGAAGTATTAGCACGCTACCCGATGAGAGAATCGTAAATGCCAAACGCCACCCACCGATGAACAGCACTGTCAAGCGTGAAAGGGAAACTCGAACAAAAAAGCCCTGCGTCTGGCAAAAGACGTCAGGGCTTTTTCTTTTTATGGATGTTTTGAATAAGAAAATTCCAACATGAGTTAAAATGCTCCCCATGTTCAAGCAAAGCCAAACGAACATTCGGAGAGCATCGTGATTCAAAGAACTCATAAATTTTCCGCGATAATCATCATCGCCACCCTCATTCTCACCTCCTGCAACACCACCTCCAGCGAATCCACGCCCACATCACCGGGCGCGGTTGTGCCGCGCGCGACGATCAACCCACAGCAATATCCCCTCCCCGCGCTCGAAGCGCAAGCGACGCTTGTACAAAATATTTTGAATCAGCCGCTTCCGATCCTTTTGCAGATCGGGCTGGACGCGCCGCGCGCGCAAGCGCAAGAGATCGCCGTGACCGATCCGCGCTTTCAAGGCGACTTGTGGGACGCGTCAACTCACGCGCCGCTGAGGAATGAAATCTTCGGCGTGTATCCCATGCGCGAAAGCGACCTCACCGAAGCGACCGCGCAATGCAGTCAAGCGGAATGTTATCGCGTGGAAATGTACAACTACGCAAAAAATCTCACGACCGTCGGGTTCGTGAGCGTAACCGATCAAACGCTTTTGGCGGTGACAAAAATGCCCGACACCCAGCCCGACGTCCCGCAATATCTTGTGGACTTGGCGGTGCAGATCGCCAGCGAATCACCCGAAGTCATCGCCGCGTTGGGCTATAAACCAAACGGCGACGATGCCCGCATGGAAAACACGAAGACCGCGCTCAACCTCACGCGCTGTCAACGCTCGCGGCATCTCTGCCTCGCGCCAACATTTGTTGACGACGACCGCGCGCTCTGGGCAATCGTGGATTTGACCGACGGCGTGCTAGTCGGAGTCCGCTGGACGGAAGTCGGCGAATATGGACCCGCGATCACACAACGCAGTTTACAAGACGACATCGTCACGCAGTTATATTGCAACAAGTCAACCGCGCTTGAACGCGGCGATTGGCGCATGGATTTCATCCTCACCAGTTCAGACGGCTTGCGCATCTCCGACGTGCAATTCAAAAGTCGCGCCATCCTCGAAAGCGCAAAACTCGTGGACTGGCACGTGAGTTATTCCACCACCGAAGCGTTCGGCTACAGCGACGCGGTCGGCTGTCCCATTTTTAGTCAAGCCGCGGTCGTCGCGTTTCAAGGTCCAACCGTCGAACAGATCATCGAAAACGGCGAAGTGGTCGGCTTCATGCTTCAACAAGAATTTTGGGGCGAGCAATGGCCCCTGCCGTGCAGTTATTTTTACGTGCAGCGCTTCGAGTTTTACAACGATGGACGCTTCCGCGTGGCGGCTGGAAACATCGGACGCGGCTGCGGGACAAACGGGACGTACCGACCCGTGCTTCGCCTCGCTCTCGCCGCGGAAAACTCTTTCGCCTCTTACGCCGACTCGGCTTGGGAAAACTGGTCCACCGAAGGTTGGCAGTTGACAACCGATTCTAAACCGACGTCGGAAGGCTACCAATATCGCTTCGAAGATTCCACGGGCGCAGGCTTTTACGTGGAACCCGATCGCGGTCAATTCGGCGACAGCGGTCACGGCGACAACGCGTTCATCTACGTGACCCTCGACCACCCCGACCGCGACGAAGGCGATTCGGATATGATCACCATCGGCCCGTGCTGTAATCTAAATTACGAACAGGGACCCGAACGATTCATTGACGACGAATCCATCGAAAACGCGAACTTGATTCTTTGGTATGTCCCGCAAGTCGAAAACGACGGCGCGCCCGGCGAGCAATACTGCTGGGCAGAATCCGTGTTGGATCGCGGTGTCTACACGGCAAGAGAATATCCCTGCTACATGGGTCCAATGTTTGTGCCGATACAGAATCCATAAGATAGGGATTTCGTCCTGAGCGGAGTGAGGAGCGTTCGTTGCGACGAGCGCAGTCGAAGGACACTTCGCTCAGCGAGGAATATTTCATTGTGATAGCAGTAACGCGAGACTGCAAAGCGTCTCGCCTGTCAGCCCATTCTTAAGCAAGAGCGACATAAATGTCGCGTTACGGAATCCAACATTGTCTTTTGCTTTGGATGGTAACTACTCAGCCTCGGAACATGTCGCTGCGAGGCGCTCTTGGTTTTGCCGAAGCAGTCTCCCAATACCGGGAGATTGCTTCGTCGGGACCCCGAAAAGCATCGGGGCAGGTGAGCAAGAGCCCTCCTCGCAACGACATGCCTGAGCAGTTACTTTGGATGAATTATTTATAACAATGGCAAACAAGAAAAAACAACAAGCGAAACAAAAACGCGCAGACCTTCGCAAGTGGTGGCTGTGGGGAATCCTCCTCGCGCTGGTTGCCGGCGTGGTTGGATACATCGCTTATTCCGTCAACACATCGGAACAAAAACTTGCGCCGGGCTTTGGTCTCGGCGGCGTGACGTATTGCCAGTCTACGCCGAAGTTTGCCAAAGACATGGGCTACGACGATTCGGCGATCATGAGCACCAACGAAACTCTAAAGGGATTATTCATCTATGACCGTCCGCTTCAAGTGGGGCAACCGCTGACGCATGTGTACCAGCATCCCACGTGGGATGACGCGGGCTACCTCGGCACGCCGGTCAACGATGGCAAGGGAAACATCTACGTCGCGCCGGCGCCGCGCGTCAATCTGTACGACAATCCGCCCGAACAACAAAACACGATCTACAAAGTGGACACCGACACCGGCGAACTGGCGGAATATATCCGCTTGCCGTTTGCCGCGCCGATGCCGCCTGAGAATCCGTTTGGCATCATCGGGCTGGCGTACGACTGCGACACAAACAGTTTATACGCCGCGTCGGTTTATGGATCGGGCAAAGACGCCGAAGTGGGAATCATTTTTCAAATTGATCTGGATACCGGCAAAGTCGCGTCGCAGCTCAAAAACATAGACGCGTTCGGGCTGGGCGTGTTCAACCGCATCGCGGGCAAGCGTTTGTATTTTGGTCTGACGCGCAAATCGGAAGTTTGGTCGGTGGCGCTGGGGGACGACGGGATGATTCGCGGCAAGCCCCGCTTCGAATTCTCGATGGCTGGCTGGGGCGCGGACGGCGACGACAAGGCGCGCCGCATCGTCTTCCGCAAAGCCGACGAAATGTTCGTGCGCGGCTCGGCGTTCAACTATAATTTGATCGCCGGCACCGAACGCATCCAAACCGATTACTTTCTGCGCTACGATCCCGCCCAAGATATTTGGTTGCGCGAGGATGATCCGCAACAATAAATATACATATTCAAGAATGTTCGCGCGACAGTTGCACTGTCGCGCGGTTCGACGCAGCGCAATTGCATCGAGAACGATTTGCATGTCATGCTGAGCGAAGCGAAGCATCTCCGCCACAACATAGGGATTCTTCGCTCCCGGTGGTCGCTCACATTGTCCCGATATCCTTCGGGAGAATGACATTATGAATTTGATACCTCGATGCAGTGCAACTGCATCGAGAACTTAATACAAGGAGTTCCCCATGACCCCAACCCGCATGTCAGAAATCGAATCATCAGTCCGCGCCGTGATGGACTTCAACGACGCGTTCAATCGTCATGATGTTCAAGGCATGATGCAATTAACGAGCGACGACACCGTCTTCGAGAATACCGATCCCTCGCCCGATGGGACGAGGTACGCAGGCAAAGATGCGGTGACAAAGTTCTGGCAGGATTTTTTCCGCGACGCGCCGAACGCCCACATTGACATCGAGGAAATCTTCGGCTTCGGCAACCGCTGCGTCATGCGCTGGACGTACACATGGGGCGACGGTCACATCCGCGGGATGGATGTGTTCAAGTTGAAGGATGGTTTGATCGC
>CASGHD010000204.1 GCA_949319575.1 uncultured Anaerolineales bacterium
AGATTTTAAAACCATCTCTAATAAAAAGATCGAACAGACCACGTCCAAGTTGAATTTTCGACCACGCAAAACTCTGCGTTTCAAAACCCCTTTCGAGGTGTTCTATCATACAACCGTTGCACTTACCACTTGAATTCACAAATTATCAAAAAAAGATTTCGGAGTTTTATTTTTTTCAGATCTCCATTTGAATTCATAGGCACCTATTTTTTGGTCTTCCGTCTCAATCCAATCAATCTCGGCGTTATCATATGTCCGCCAGAAATATGTCTGGACAATCTTGTTTTGATAATGGGTTTTTTTAATCCGCTCAACGGCGAGAAAGTTTTCCCATAAAAATCCGATATCTCCCCTTGTTTCAAGTGGTGTAAAAAGACCCAGTAAGGCATTTCTTATTCCAAGATCCCAAAAATAATATTTTTTATTTTTAACGACTTCTTTACGGAGATTTCTTGAAAATGCCCCAACTTCAAATATTATAAAACCCTGTTTTAGAAGTTGGATATAACGGTTGGCTGTTTTAAAATCAATTTTCAAACTCAGACTCAACTCATTCAACGAGACTTCCTGACCGATCTGATAAGCCAGGAGGGTCGCCAACTTTCTTAGATTATCGGTGACCCCTACTTCCTGTAAATCTAAAATGTCTTGAAATAGATAGTCGTTAATAATTGAAGTCAAATATCTTTTTTTATCCTCCATTGACGTCAGATCTTGAATATACGGGTACCCGCCAAATACAAGTTGTTCGGAAAGAAAATATGGTTTTTCAATTTCATTTTTTCCAACCGTTAGCTCCGCCGTTGAAAGGGGATAAAGATAGTACTTTATCGTTCTCCCCGTTAGCGTCTCAGCGGCTCCTCTTGAGAGCTTCAGTGAGGTGGAGCCGGTAATAATAATGTCTTTTTCTGGAAAGTTGTCTATTAATATTTTTAGAATCAACGAAATATCAGGGATTCTTTGGGCTTCGTCAATGATGACCAAAGAATAATTTTTCGCTGATTGTGAGAGTTTGGTCACCGAGGTACTATTGAGTAAATCCCTTGTTTCTTGAGTATCTCCGTTTAACGATAATGTCTTTTTTGTTGGAAATTCCTTTTGAATTTCTTTAAGAAGAAAAGTTTTCCCAACCCGGCGTGGGCCATAGATAATGGTGATAAACCCCCTCCTCTTCCCTTTTAATATTGTTTTAGCCAAAGTTCTATGAATCATATCTGTATATTTATACTTAATTTACGGAGCTTTGTCAACAGATTATGGATGTTTTTTTATTTATTGGTAGTATTTAGGCCTATTTGCTCGCAAAAGAAAGAGCAAAAAGAAGCTTTTGAAAATCTGGTGTTATAATCCATCCATTCTCATCAAAATTCATTTGAGATTGATGTTGATCACTGTTGGCTTTTGCCACATCCATCCCTTGGTTAATCCAATAATTAAACGGAGTGTCTGGATATAGAGGATTAATTCCTGTCAGCTTACCCGGATCATTTCCCGGCTGGCTAAATAGCGAGTCAATATTCGGAACCGAGCCAAAGGGCGCCACCCCGGCTCTTTCAAAATAATTATTTTCTGACGCGAGCGCTATCACGGGTAAGACCCCATCCCATCCACCTGCTTTAGGTAAGAAAAAAGTTTTAAGCAGTTCTCTAAAATTTTCATGTGGTGCATTATCATTTTGTCCTATCAAGACTCCCGGATCTCCTGTCAAATACATAGTTTCTCTTCCGCTTATGTTTTTTGGATCAGGTGGATTCAAAAGTCTTAATGATAATGATTCGCTAACTATTCCGTCTTTTACTGTGATCCAAAAGACCGGATTTCCGTCTGGACCAAGAACTATTTCGATTTGGTTTAGATTCCTTGGCTGAAGTTGTGCTCGACTGCTGTCGGTTACTTCATTATATTCGGCGTTTAACGAATAGCCGGCATAGTTTATCACCGCATCACTATCTTTGGAAAATACTTTGTTAAGATCGGGGTTAAGCAGAATTGTTTCTAAAACCAGGTCTTGTCTTCTTGGTGGGTAATAAGTTGGGTTTGCGATATCAGTGCTAATAGGTAGTGAGGCGACCCATTCTTTTCCGGTTTCATTCCAGTGCAGGACTCTGTTCTGATCATCAACTACAGTGGCCATTCCGTCAGGACGGCCAATATTATGGATATCTTGGGATATAGGGTTGCCATTGGCGTCTTTCAGGATATTGCCCTCAAAGTCGGTCTGAAGGTTGACCCCGGCGGCAGTGATCTTGACGCGTGTTTCAATAATGGGCGTTCCGTCCGGATTATAGCCCACGGTTAGATACTTGATGGCTCCGTCATCTTTATACATCGATTTATTTATCCCCTGATAGTCTAATCTTTGGGCAAAGTCCGCCGAGACGCCGAGGCTGGTGGTGAATTCCACCGGCGCCGGGGTTGGGGTTTCGGTGGGAGTCGAGCTGGGTACGGGGGAAGGCGCAGGCGTGGTTGTAGATGTAGTTGTAGGTGTGACAGGCAGGGACGCGCTCGCGCTCCCGCAAGCCGTAATCAAAACGCAAAGTACTGATGAGAGAAGCGCTATCTTTTTCATGTGATTTTCCTATGACAAAGGTTTTACATTGGCTGCCGCCACACGCCCGTACTTTCAGGCAGTATAACCCAATTATTCCGCCTGACCTTGTCTCCCAGCTCATCGCCGAAGAAAAAACGTGATTAAACCTTATGGTACACGGAATTCACGGAAAACACGGAGAAAGAATGGGTACTTAAAGATTTTTCAGTGAAACTTGCACTGACGGTTCGTCTTTCGCTCACCGTGTCGAGGTATTCGCGTAATCCGTGTACCAGAATCACGGCAACTCTCAGAGAGCCAAATTGATTTCATTATGACGGCGAAGACGGAAGAATTATTGTGTAAGGCAAGATATTATTTTGCCTGCAGTCTCCTCTTTCTTTTCTCGAACGACGCCTTATTCAACCGATTGAACAATTTTAACGCGAATGGTTGATTTCCCAGCCAGCCCATGAACATGGCAGGAAGTTTCATGAGTCCGCGCGGCGGATGGGGCAACGCCAGCGCGGATGAAAAATCCACGATGCGATCATCAATCTGGAAAGTTGCGCGGCTGAGGCGTTTCACTTGCGGAGATGCGGTCAGAAACTCGCGCAGGGTTTCGCGCTCGTCGTTCGTCATCCACTGCGGCAAATCGGATATCGCTTTGAAGTTACAGATGAGGGCGAGGTCTTGTAACAACTGTTTGTGTTCGCGCGAAAGTGAATTTTCCATTTCAGCAAAATAAACCACATCAGGGTCAATGGCAACCAACGGCTGAAGCCACAAACGGCTTACCGTGGTTCGCACAGCGTTCCTCGCGCCGGGCGTTGTGAAGTTGTAAAGTAATGCCGCGTCGCGCGGATCTTCCCATTTGGCTGAGACATCGGGTCCCACGCGCAGCGCATCGCACAAGCCGAGTGATGGCAGTATCGGCGCGCCACATGCGAGGAAGTACGCATCATGTCCCATGGCGTCGCGCAGGGTTTTCAATGCCTGACGATACGCGGCTTCGCGCGGCATGTCCGCCAATCGTTTGCCGGGCAATGCGCCCGCGTAGAGGAAATCCAATTTGAGGTAATCGAATCCCCACGCGCTGACTTGTTGCATCAATGCGGTCAACCATGTCAACACATCAGCGTGTGTTGTGTCCAACGCGTAAAGTTGCTCGCCCCAATTGAATCCCGCCGAGACAAATTTTCCATGTTCATCGCGCAAGAACCAATCGGGATGCTTGCGAAACAGACGCGATGATTTGACTGCGATCAACGGCGCGAGCCACAGCCCAGCCTTGCGCCCGGTGGATTTGATTCTTTCCGCGAGCGCGTTCATGCCCGATGGAAATTTCTCGTTCGCCTCCCAATCGCCGATAGACATTTGCCAGCCGTCGTCCACTTGCAAAACGTCGAAGGGCAGGTCGTTCAATTCATCAAAGACACGAAATAGAATTTCTTCATCAATTGAGGTGTACAGGCTGTACCACGAACACCAGACGCGCGGCGCGGGTTTGTCCGTTTTTTTACCGAGGCGTATGGCGAGTTCCGCCGCGTATTTTGCGAAGACGGAAATTTCATCTCCTCGCGCGATGAACCAATCGCATCCGTCCGCTTCGTGTTGACCCTTCGACACGCTCAGGGCAGCGCCTTCGAATTGATTCCCTTTCAGCCAGATGTGAGCGTCCAATCCCAGCGAGCCGAGCAGGAGGATGTCGTCTTGCTCAAATTCAACGGCGGCGACCCATGAACCATGCGGCGACGTTTCATTTGCATAGCGCGGATCGGTTTGCAAGGGATGTAAAATCTTGGGGCGTTGAATAGGAAGGGGAGTTAGATCCGTCCACGCGGCGAGGGACCAGGATTGCCATCCGTGGCGGTAAAAAAGCCGGGGAGGGCGAGGCAGGTCCAACGTCAGAGAAGAAGCGTTGACGACCAGGGAGGAGCCGGGCTGAGGCGGCGAATCCAGTTTGAGAGGGTGAGAAGTCACAGGAGCGATTATCCTGCTTAATTTGTTGACGGTCAATTAGTGTTGTGGCATAATTCGCAAACTAAAGGCAGTGAAGAGAAGAGTAGGTTTGTGAGTCTGTCAGCGAGTGCGGGCGCAGTGTGAGCCGCATCAGCGAGCAAATCGAAAATCAGCTCGGAGCCATTTTGCTGAAACAAAGTAAGCGAATCGGAGTTGTCCTCCGTTATCAAAACAGGGCGATGCGAGTCGTCTAATGAGCGCCTGACTTAAGCCAGGAATCAGAGTGGTACCGCGAGAATTCTCTCGTCTCTGTGTGAGATGAGAGTTTTTTATTTAAGTTGAAAGTTGCAGGTTGGAAGGTTTGAACGTTGAACCTGCAAACCTGAAACCTGTAACTGACGGAGGCAAAATGTTTAAACCAGTTTCATCCAAACTCAACGTGACTTCGATGGAAGAAGCCATGATGAAGTTTTGGAAACAACGCGATATATTCAAGAAGACAACTCAACAACGCGAGGGCGCGCCTGAGTATGTTTTCTATGAAGGTCCGCCGACGGCGAACGGCAAGCCCGGCGTGCATCACGTGTTGGCGCGAGCGTTTAAAGACATGTTCCCGCGCTACAAGATCATGCGCGGATTTCACGTCTCGCGGCGCGGCGGCTGGGACACGCACGGTCTGCCCGTCGAGATCGAGGTCGAAAAACAACTCGGCTTCAACAACAAACAACAGATCGAAGAATACGGCATTGATAAATTCAACGAGCTGTGCAAAAAATCCGTGTTCACGTACATTCAGGATTGGGAACGGCTCACTGACCGCATCGCGTTTTGGGTAGATCTCGAAGACGCCTATGTGACCTACACCAACGACTACATCGAGTCGGTCTGGTGGATTCTGAAAAACTTTTGGGATAAAGACCTGCTCTACAAGGGATACAAAGTTGTGCCGTATTGCCCGCGCTGCGGCACGCCTCTTTCGGACCATGAAGTTGCCCTCGGCTACGACGAAGCGACCGACCCTTCGGTCTTTGTCCGTATGCCGCTGGTGGACAAGCCCGACACCTCGTTGCTCGTGTGGACGACGACACCGTGGACGCTTCCATCCAACGTCGCAGTTGCCGCGCACCCCGAAGAAGAATATGTGACCGTCGAGCGCGACAACGACGGCAAGAAAGAAAAATTGATCCTCGTCAAGTCGCTTGTGCAAAAAGTATTTGGCGATGAGGAAGTAAAAGTTGTTGATACGTTCAAAGGCAAGAAGTTGAAGGACGTGAAATATCATCCGCTGTTCACGTTCATGCCGCCCGATAAGCCCGCGCATTACGTTGTGCTGGGAGATTTCGTCACGACCGAAGACGGCACAGGCTTGGTTCACATCGCGCCCGCGTTCGGTCAGGAAGACATGGAAATGTCGAAGCAGCACAATCTTCCCGTGCTGATGACCGTTCTCCCCGATGGCACATTTGTTTCTGAAGTGACTCCATGGCGCGGCGTCTTCGTCAAAGACGCCGACCCGATGATCATCGAAGACCTGCGCGCGCGCGGACTCTTATTCAAGGCAGGGGAGTACACGCACACGTATCCGTTTTGCTGGCGATGTAAAACTCCGTTGTTGTATTACGCGCGCGACTCGTGGTACATCCGCACCTCCGCGTTTCGTGATCGCTTGGTCGAGTTGAACAACACCATCAACTGGGTTCCCGAACATACGCGCGAAGGTCGTTTCGGCAATTGGCTCTCCAATAACATTGACTGGGCGTTGAGCCGCGAACGATATTGGGGCACGCCGCTTCCGATCTGGGAATGTGAGAACAAACACCGCGAAGGCGTTGGTTCGGTCAAAGAACTCTCCGAAAAAGCAGGACGCGACTTGAGCGAGCTTGACCTTCATCGTCCATACGTGGATCAAGTCCATTGGGACTGTGCCCAATGCGGCAAAAAGATGTCGCGCGTCCCTGATCTGATTGACGTGTGGTTCGACTCTGGTTCGATGCCTGTCGCGCAGTGGCATTATCCGTTCGAGAACAAAGAAAAATTCGAGTCGCAATTCCCTGCCGATTACATTTGCGAAGCCGTTGACCAAACGCGCGGCTGGTTCTATTCGCTTCACGCCATCAGCACATTGCTGTTCGATAAAGTATCGTTCAAGAATGTGTTGTGTCTTGGCTTGATCCTCGATGGCGAGGGACAGAAGATGTCGAAGAGTAAAGGCAACATCATCGCCCCATGGGATGTGCTGACTGCGCACGGCGCGGACGCGTTCCGTTGGTATCTGTACACGGCGACTCCGCCAGGGCAAGAGCGCCGCTTCTCTTCCGATTTGGTGGGCGAGGTCATCCGCAGTTTCACGCTCACGTTGTGGAACGTCTACTCGTTCTTCGTGACGTATGCGAATCTCGATAAACCCACCGTCACCACCCTGCCAATAGCCACAAGCGATTTGGATCGCTGGTTGTTATCCGAACTCAACGTGCTCGTCCGTGACGTGACGGAGGCTTATGAAAACTACGATGTGCCGAACGCGACGCGCCCCATCGAAGCGTTCGTGGAGAAACTCTCCACGTGGTATCTGCGACGTTCGCGCCGCCGCTTCTGGAAATCCGAATCGGACTCCGACAAGCAAGCCGCCTACTCGACGTTATACACGGCTCTCGTCACCGTCTCGAAACTGCTCGCGCCCGCGATGCCTTTTCTCGCCGACGAGCTGTATCAAAACCTCGTCCGCTCCGTGGACGAGTCCGCGCCTGAGTCGGTGCATCTCGCCGAGTGGCCCCAAGCCATGCCCGAAATGATTGACGAGTCGCTTAACCATGATATGGCAACCGTGATGAAACTCGTTTCGCTCGGACATTCCGCGCGACAGAAAGCGAATCGCAAGGTGAGACAACCGCTGGCGGAAGCCGCATTCTCTGTTGGCAATGCGAACGAGCGCAAAGCCGTCGAAAATTATGCCGATTTGTTTATGGACGAGTTGAACGTGAAAAAAGTCCGCTTGCTGGATGCGGCAACCGAAGCCGTGTCGCACACGGTCAAGCCGCTGCCGAAGCAGTTGGGACAAAAATATGGCAACAAATTCCCTGCGCTTCAAAAGGCGATCCTTGCCATGAACACAGAAGAGGTTGCGAAGACGTTGATGTCTGGCGAAGCGTTGAAAGTTTCCGTTGATGGAAACGATTACGACATCCTGTCTGAGGAGGTCGAAGTCAAAGCGCAGGCTAAGGAAGGATTCGCGGTTGCGGAAGATGGCGCGTATGTCGCCGCGCTCGTCACCGAGTTAACTCCCGAACTCGCGCAGGAAGGCTTGGCGCGCGAATTTGTGCGGCGCGTACAAGACCTCCGCAAGAGCGCGGACTTGGACGTGGCTGACAGGATAGAACTGTTCGTCGAAGCCTCAGCAGGCTTGAGGTCCGCGATTGAGGCGCACAGGGAATACATCACCACCGAGACGCTTGCGTCCAATCTCCAGTTTGCGAGTTCGCCCAGCGGCGCATTCAGCGTGGATGACTCGTTTGACGGCGAGACGGTCAAAGTTGGGTTAGTCAAAAAATAATGGTTGCTTCCATCGCCGTCCTCGGCGATGGAAGCCGCCGATGACGGCGGCGGATCGGTATAAATATTTTTGAAAGGCGCGTTGAAAGACGCGCCTTTTCTTTTATAATAGCGGTCATAACTTTCTTTGAGGTGACGCATGTTCGAGAAACTTCCGCTTTGGCTTCGCAAAACGTTGGCATGGAGTGTGCATCTGTTCACCGCGACCGGCGCGGTGTGGGGATTCCTAACCCTGCTTGCGATCTGGGATTCGAATTTCAAACTTGCCATCGTGTACATCGTCATCGCCATGCTCGTGGATGGATTCGACGGCATGTTGGCGCGTCTATTCCACGTGAAGGAATACGCCCAGGGCGTGGACGGCGGGCTGATGGACAACATCATTGATTACTTGAATTATGTCGTGGTGGCGGCGCTGTTGCTGATCCGCGCGCCGGGCTTGATGCCCGACGGTTTTGCGATGGCGGCAGCAATTTCCATATTACTGACATCCGCCTATCAATTTTCGCAGACCGATGCAAAGACCGACGACGATTCGTACTTTTTCAAAGGTTTTCCGTCAGTGTGGAATTTTCTCGTCGTGTATATGATGTTGTTAGGTTTGAATCCGTGGATCAACCTTGTGCTGTTGATCGTTTGTAACATTCTTGTCTTTGTACCGGTCAAATATCTGTATCCCTCTCGCAATACCCGCTTGCGCCGATTCACGCTTGGTTTCACCTACCTCTACGCGGGGCTGGGCGTGTGGGCGCTTCTGCAATATCCCGATGTGCCAGAATGGGTCGCGCCTGCGTCGTTCGTCTATGTGGCGTATTACGCCCTGCTAAGTTTCTTCCCCAAGTTTGGAACGCCGAAGACGGCATAAACTAATCGGCGCTGTAGGAAATAAAATTGGGACGCTGATAAACGCAGAAAAACGCAGATTTTTCTTTGGTTCAGCGTGAGTCAGCGTTTATCTGCGTCCAACAGAGATTTTGGATTTATCGCGGTTGATTCCTGATGTTCATTGAAAAAGTTGTTGAAGCCACGGACGAAATTCTCTCCGCGCTGAAAAGATTGATCCCGCAATTGGGGGCGAACAAGCCTTGTCCCTCGCAAGATGAACTGACCGCGCTGTTTCGATCTGAAGCGTCGTCTTTGTTGATTGCGCGTTTGCCAGATGAAGGCGCTGAAATTGCGGGAATGCTGACTCTGGTCATCTATCGCGTTCCCACCGGGATTCGATCCATCATTGAAGATATTGTTGTGGACGAGAATCATCGCAACAAAGGCATTGCCAAAGCGCTGATGACTCGCGCAATCGAGTTGGCGCGTGAAGCGGGAGCGGACAATGTGTCATTGACTTCAAATCCATCGCGCGAGGCGGCGAATTTGCTATATCGGAGTATGGGGTTTCAACACCGCGAAACGAACTTATATATTTTGCATTTGAAATAACTCACCATGCGTATTTTGCCGCAGAGTCACGGAGACGCTGAGAAAATCCTCTTTTCTCTGTGACTCCGCGTCTCTGTGGCTGAGATAACGCCTACGGTTCATACGCTCGATATTGCTCTGGCGTATCCAGGTCGGCGAGAATCCCCGCATCGTCAACCTCGACATATTTAATTTTATCCGCGCGCGCGTTCAAAAAATCCCTCGGCGTTTGCGGCGCGCGCAGGGCAAGGATTTCATCCCACAACGATTTTGCCGCCAGCCACGGATGCCCCCTCCGCATGTGATAGCTCGGAACCACAAGCGGACTCCCAGTTTCCTTGAACGCATCGCACACCCTCCGCGCGCTTCCCTCGCGGACTTGCGGCTGGTCGCCCAGCGCGATCAATGCCGCCCGTGAATTTTTCCCGGCGAGTTCGCGCAATCCGCATTGAATGGATGATAACATTTCGCCGTTAGTATATTCCTCGTTGAACACACTGCGGACAGGGTACATGGTTTGTGCGGCTGAGATGATCTTCTCAACTTCTTCCCTCGCCGCGCCCGTCACAACGACAATGTCTTCAACTCCTACATTCGCAAAGACCGATATAACATGTTCAAGCACCGTTGTCTTTCCCCACTTCAACAACATTTTCGGCTGACCCATCCGCTTTGACTCGCCCGCGGCAAGGATGATCGCTGAGATGCTCATAAAGTTTCGTCTGCCAACAAGCGCTGATAATGTTCGGGCGTATCCACGTCGAGCAAGAGACGGTCGTCATGCCAGGGGAGATACTCAACTTTGTGTTTATGAAAAATGGCGCGTCCACCCGTATCGCCTTCGAGCGTCAACAGATCGTTGAATGTTCTGCGGTCAAATAACACCGGGTTTGCGCGGCGATCCATCACCATCGGCGCGACGATGGGATATAAACCCTCCGCGTGTTTTTCGCTCAACGCTTGCAAAATGGATGACGTGATTTGCGGTTGGTCAACGAGGAGGAAGATAGCCCCGCCAACCCCCTCCCAGCCTCCCCCAAATCCGACATTTAAATTTTGATTGTCAAGACGCATTCCTTGTCGGATTTGGGGGAGGCGCCCGAAGGGCGGAGGGGGTTGTTTGAGAGCAATTACCCCCACGCGAATCGAACTCGCCTGTCCGCTTGCCCAATCGTTGTTCCTAACGATCCTCGCGTCCAAATCCTTTACCGCCGATTCAACTTGCTCTGCGTTTGCTCCGGTCACAATCATCACCGGTGAAAGTCCCGCCTCGAGCGCCCGCTTTGCAACCACTCGTACAAATGGCTCGCCTCGCCAATCCAGTAACTGCTTCGATTCGCCGTACCTCGCTGATCCTCCCGCCGCGAGAATGACTCCTGCAACAGGCTCATGTGCCGCGAAGATTTTTTCCTGCTCCAAACTTGCGATGACGACAGAATGATATTTGGAAAGCAACATCTTGGTCATTGCTCCCGCGCTGGCTTGCAATTCAGGCGTATCCGCTTGATTGAGCAAGACAGTCCGCCGCGCGCGCGATGGAGTATTCCTCAAACTGCTTTTGTCGTGCAAGAGGACGCGGGTCAACGCGTTGGAATCAATCAAGTCTCCCGCTCGTAACCCGCTGAGTTCTGTAAATATTTCAGGGCGATGGGCGTATTCTTCGGTCAATGGCTTGCCCAACCCGGATAAGCCGACGACGGTTACAACGTGGTCAACAAAATCAGGAATGGGCGGCTCATGCTCCGCCCAACCTTTCAGCGGTTTTTGACGCGAGCCGTCCGCTTCGATCAGAAGGGGAATGGAATGGCTCGCGCAAAACTCACGGAGTGACGCGCTAACTTCATGATGAACAGGTTGGAATTTATCGTCTTTCGTATCACCTGTGACTAAGACTACTCCCTTCAAGTCTTTTTCGAGATTCGCCAAATCACCGTGAGACTTTGCAACAATATGCGTATCCGCGAATGGAACTTGCC
>CASGHD010000205.1 GCA_949319575.1 uncultured Anaerolineales bacterium
CACCCGCCGATTGCGATCAACAGGATGCCGAGAAATAGATTGGAACGGTTTTTCATGGTTTCATTCTCCTTTGTAGGTAAACACTCTGAGTTGATTTACGTTGTTGGCGTTTGGAAGTTTCAAATTATCTTAGCCACAGAGTTCACAGAGATTTTGAGAAGATGGTTGAAATGTCAAAAGTAGATTAGTAGAGCATGTCTTTCTGAGCCGCGAAGCGGCGAAGAATCTCTGATTAGCCTGTAAGACTCCAAGCGGGAGGAGGGATTCTTCGCTCCTTTCGGTCGCTCAGAATGACATTATTTGGTTAACTTCGATAACGCCAACCACTTCCCTTTTTGTTTAGGGTTTTCGGCTTCGACAATAACTTTTTTCTGAACCAAGCCAGCAATCGCTCTCGCGAGCAATTCTTTCTTCCAGCCGAATAACTTCGCCGCGTCGGATTCGGTCGCCGCGCCGACGGATTCGAAATAGAGTTCGAGCAATTTCGCGCGCGCCGCACCTTCGCCGATTTTACGCGCTTGCTCTGGTAATTTCGGAAAATGTCGCGGGACGATCTCGTAGATGTGAGAATATTTCCACGCGCCCGCTTGCGCGACGCCGACGGGCAGAATTTTGAAATCGGTTTGCAAAACTTCCAACGCTTTGTTGAACTCCGAATCTTTTGCGTTTGCCAATTTCGCGGCTTTGCGAAGGTCGAGTGTGTTCAGCGCGCCTTCGTTCAACAACGTTTCATAGACTTGCTTCGCCGATTGAGTCAACCTGCCATCTTCATAGGCAAGCAGATAATCTTCATCGGGTGAGCCGTAATTTTCGGAGAGCGCGTAAAAATACGGCGCGACATCGAGCGAGATCATCGTCGCTTTCTTGCGGAGGATTTTCGCGTAATACCAAATCTTTTTATCGAGCGCGCCGTCTTTCCATCCCCATGTGATGTGACCGGGGTCATCGTGCTTGTCGGCGACGGGACGATTCCCCGCGACGGCTGTCCACAGCGAGGGTAGGTCAATGCCTTTGATGGGCCAGAAGTAGACGAAGCCGCGCGCGTTCACGAACTTCAATGCGGAGGCGGGAGAGGCAAGCCTCCGCTGGGGAGGCAGGTTGAACGTCCGCGCGCGATGCGTTTGTAGTTTTTTCAAGTCAATCGAGGGCATGAGGCAATTGTAGTACATCTTCTTTCAAATGTCGTTGCGAGGAGCGCTCTTGCACTTTGCGACGAAGCAATCTCCTGTTATGAGGAGATTGCTTCGTCGCTTCGCGGCTCGCAACGACATGTGGTTGTATAATCCACAACATGAAAGTCCTATTTATTTTTCTCGATGGAATCGGATTGGGAGAAAATAATCCCGAAACGAATCCGTTGGCGCGGGCGAAGATGCCGAACTTGAACGCGTTGTTGGATGGACGATCTCTGCTGAAAGAGTCCGCGCCGTTCGACGGGGAACACGCTTCGCTTCTCGCGCTTGATGCTGGCGTGGGCGTGGACGGGTTGCCGCAGTCTGCGACGGGGCAGGCGATGTTGTTGACGGGGAAAAATATTTCGGCTGAGCTCGGTTATCACTACGGACCGAAACCGAATCCCGAGGTTGCCGCGTATTTGAAGGGTGAGACGATATTTTCAAAATGCGTCGCCGCAGGGAAGCGCGCCGCGCTGCTCAACGCGTATCCGCCGCGCTACTTTCAGGGAATCGATTCGGGCAAGCGCTTGTACTCGTCCATCCCGTTGGGAGTCACAAACGCGGGATTGGAACTTTTCAAGTACGAAGATTTAGTTGCGGGACGCGCCCTCTCGGCAGATTTCACCGGCGAAGGCTGGCGGACAATGCTCGGCTTCCCCGAATCTCCGGTGATGGAACCGCGCGAAGCAGGTCGAAAGTTGATTTCGCTCGCAATGGAATATGATTTTTCGTTCTTCGAATATTGGGCAAGCGATTATGCCGGTCATAAGCAACAGATGGAAACGGCGGTGGGGTTGATGGAGGCGTTTGATGGCGTTTTAGGTGGAATAGTGGAAAGTGGAAAGTGGAAAGTGGAGGATGAAAGAGGAAAGAGGAAAGATGAATTGCTGGTGTTGGTGACTTCGGATCATGGGAACATGGAGGATTTGTCCACGCGGAAACATACGGATGCGGATGTGCCGTTGATCGTGATCGGGAGCAAGTCCGCGCGGGAGGAGTCCACGCGCGGGATGACGGATCTGACCCACGTCGCTCCAGCGATTTGGAGGATGGTAGGGGTGTGAAAGCAGTATCTATTATGAAATTTGGTATATCAAAATTGGTTATGGGCTTTGATGGCTTTTTAGAAATAGAGGAGGTTGAATATACGCTTGCGAAAACTGCTAGACAAAACTTGCTTGAAATCTTGTTTCTGGAAGAGAAATTTGATTTAGTTACAGAAAATTTCTACGAATACGAGACCGAGCTATTATCAATAGCATCTCGCATGATGATATTTAGCAACGACGATCATGTATCAATGAGTCGTGAAAGGAATCTGATTAGCAGACGAATTGTAAATTTACTCACTGCCGGACGGATGTATACAAATCAATGCATTCAGCACATGGAGAGGATGTATGGCGCCGACTCCGATAATCTAACTACATTAAAGAACCATATTTCATTTCAATACGACAACTCCCTAGGCTATCGAGTTATAGAAGCTTTGAGGAATCATGTCCAACATCGTGGATTTCCAATACACAGTATGAAATTCTCGCACAAATGGGTGGATATTGATACAGACTCACAACTTCTTCACAGAGCAATACCAGAGATTGGTATTCAAGAATTGGCAGAAGATGGCGACTTCAAAAAAAGTGTATTGAACGAATTGAAAGAGATCCAACATAATGACTGGGTGGATGCTAGACCATTAATCCGCGAATATACAGAATGTATCTGTAAAATTCACGAGAAAATACGAGAAGCAGTTCGTCCTGACCTTATGGAATGGGAACGAGACCTTGACATTATTATTGCAAAATTCCAAAATGAATTTGGAAAAGAAGTTCCATTAGCGGGTCTGATCATTGTATCTGCCAAAAACGATGACCAATGGATAGAAACAAAAACAATTCACAAGGGGGCTGTTGAAAGAAGGCAAGCATTAGAGCAGAAGAATTCGCGGTTTGTCAATCTTCACAAAAGGGTTGCATCAAACGAGATTCGTAAAGACGACGCCTAAACAAACCTCATAAACACCTGATTGGCGAGCAGGCGGGCGCGAGAGGTGAGCCGTAAGACCTCCGAGTTTTTCAAAAACTCGGAGGTCTTGGATTCAACCAGCCCCAGCTTCAACAACTCATTATTCAGAACGATGCAGTTTGCGTCTTCGCTTTTGTCCTAGCAAATTCCGTATTGACTATCTCACCGAAGCAATGGTGAAGCGGTATTTGGCTTTATAATCGCATCATTCAGGAGCACCCATGACCAAAGAAACAGAAGCCGTCATTTTATCTGCCGCGCGCACGCCAGTTGGAAAATTTCAGGGAGCGTTGAGTTCTGTCCCTGCGACGCAACTTGGCGCGATTGCGGTGAAAGCCGCGGTGGAACGCGCGGGCATCAACGCCGATGAGATCGAGGAAGTCATCATGGGCAACGTGGTGCAGGCGGGCGAGGGTCAGGCTCCCGCGCGGCAATCGGGAATTTTGGGCGGCGTCCCTGCCACGGTCAGCGCGACCACGATCAACAAAGTCTGCGGCTCAGGCTTGAAAGCCGCGATGATGGCGAGTCAAGCCATTCGCGCGGGCGATGCGTCGCTCTTCGTCGCGGGCGGTTTTGAATCCATGAGTCGCGCGCCGTATCTCGTCACGGGTCGTTCGGGCGAATTAAAATTTGGGGATCAGCCGCTCACCGACGCCCTGCTCAAAGACGGCTTGTGGGATCCGTTTGAAAATTGGAGCATGGGCAACGCGGCTGAATTTATTGCGGATGAATACGAGGTGACGCGCGAGGCGATGGACAACTTTGCGCTTCGCTCTCACGGGAAAGCTGTTGAGGCGCAAGCGGCGGGCCGATTCGCGCCTGAGATCGTCCCCGTGCGGATCGAATCGCGCAAAGGCGAAGTGGTCGTAGACACGGACGAAGGTCCGCGAAAGGATTCGACTCTCGAGGCGTTGTCCAAACTCAAGCCCGCCTTCAAGGCAAATGGAAAAGTGACTCCTGGAAATTCATCGCCAATGAATGACGGCGGCGCGGCGGTTGTGATCTCGTCGCGCGCGTACGCTGAAAAAAATAAATTGAAACCGATGGCGCGCGTGGTGGGCTATGCCCAAGCCGCGCTCGAACCGAAATATTTGTTCGCCGCGCCCGCTCATGCGATTCCCAAGTTGTTGAAAAAAATTGACTGGAAATTATCCGACGTGGACTTGATCGAACTCAACGAAGCCTTCGCCGCGCAAGTCCTTGCGGATGGGTACGCACTCGCAGACCAAGGCTGGGATTGGGACAAAGTCAACGTCAACGGCGGCGCGATCGCGTTGGGGCATCCGCTCGGCGCAAGCGGCGCGCGCGTGTTGACGACGTTGTTGTATGCGCTGAAAGATCGCGGGTTGAGGCGTGGCATCGCGTCGCTGTGTTTGGGTGGCGGCGAGGCGGTGGCGATGGCGGTGGAGATCGAATAGTCGCTTCGTCGGATAGTCGCGTGGTCGGATGGCCGCTTTGTTATGCGGCGAGGAGGATTCAGTGAAGATTGAAAAATTCGAGGACATTCGGGCATGGCAACAAGCGCGGGAATTGGCGAATCTCGTCTACGATCTGACCGAAAAAGGCAATTTTGCAAAAGACTTTCGCCTACGCGACCAGATTCAGGGAGCGGCTGGCTCCATTATGCATAATATCGCCGAAGGATTCGATGATGGCTCTGACGCTGAATTCATCCACTTTCTGAAATACTCGCGGCGTTCCGCCAGCAAGGTTCAATCTGAAATTTACCTCGCTCTTGATCGGAAATACATAACACGGGAGGATTTTCAGAAAGTTTACGACATGGCAACAACAACCAAAAAATCCATCAACGCTTTCATTGCGTACTTGCGAAAATCCAAACGTGGAACCACTGACAAGCCATAGACCAAACGACTAAGCGACTAGGAGACTATATGACTATTAGACGAATTTTCGTAGTAGGCGCAGGGACAATGGGCAACGGCATCGCGCAAGTCGCGGCGACCAGTGGATACCAAGTCACGTGCATGGATGTTCAATCCGCCGCGCTGGAGAAAGCCAAAGCCGCGATTGCCAAGTCCACGAGCAA
>CASGHD010000206.1 GCA_949319575.1 uncultured Anaerolineales bacterium
CGTGCGATAAATTGAATCGTTCTTCAGATTACGCAACGAGCGCGGACGATACACCTTCGCCGCGAGAAGAGACGCCTCATTCTCAGGGGACGCCTGACACAGATATACGGACGCCTCTTTGCCGCCCTTGAGCCGACGCAAGACATCGCTGATCAGTTTGTGTTCGTAAAACGGACCGATGGAATCAAGCAGCCACCACTCCTCAAAGCGCGCGGCTTTATACGTGAACTTGTAGGTGTTCGCCGAATCATCCTGCTGAGACTTGAACGTATGATCCGACTCCGACATTTTCTTCGGGTTGCGCAGCGGATGTTTTTGTTTGCGTTCGTTGTTCGTTGTACTGTTGGACTGATCGTTGTCGTCCAACTCGTCGAAAATTTGAATGTATTGTTTTGTGTCCATTTTTAACCACAGATTAAAATGATAAGGAGGATACGATAGTCTGCGATTATCCTCAATGGTGTCACCCTCCCGAAAGACATCGGGACGACGTGAGCGCCAGCAAAAGGTCTCCACGATAGCCTCAGAGATTCTTCGCTTCGCTCAGAATGACATCGGCTGGAATTAAAACAAAAACCGCAGGGAACACGCCTGCGGTTGAGTAGCAATTTAGAACGACTAAAGTCGTTACTACGATTCACCGAGCGGAGGCGCGTTCAAGACATGGATTTGGGAAATTACGCTGGCTTTCATGGCACGTGCCTCCTTTCAAGGTTGGGTAAGATGTTCGGAGTTTATCACTGGCAAATTGATGCGTCAAGCACAAATCGGGTGGTCGAGTAGGTTGAGGCGATAGCCGAGACCGTATCGAGACCAACAGGTGACAAGAGTAATTTTGTAACCAATATTGCTTTACGACGTGGTGGTCTCGATACGCTTCGCTACTCGACCACCAATGGACATCATCAAATGATCTTCCTCTTGCTCTCAAACACAGGCTTATTTTCTAGAATCCTCTGCGGCGAAAAAATGGACAGATCAAGACTCGGCGTTTTTCCCAGCATCAACTCGGCAATGTACCTCCCCACCGCGTGGCATTGTTGAAACCCGTGACCTGAAAACCCGTTGGCGAGATAGAAACCTTTCAACTGAGTCCATTCGCCGAGGATGGCGTTTCCATCCAGTGTGTTGACCTCATACAGTCCCGCCCAGCCGCGCAGAATTTTGAGTCGGTCAAATTCGGGGATGTATTCGACAAGTTCGTGCCAGATTCTCTCCTCGAAGGTCTTTCGCTCCCAGATGAAATCGTCTGTGCCGATGTGATCGTCGGGAAACGATTTACCGACCATGAATAACCCTTCGCCTTCGTGAATGACGTACAAGCCTGAGGGTAAAAATAAGGCGGGCAAAACCCCATCGCCGCGATAGTTTGTCTCAACAATCGTGACCTGACGCTTCGTCGGCACGACGGGCAAATCCACGCCGACGGTTTGAGCGATTATTGCCGCCCACGCGCCAGCGGCGTTCATCACGATGTTGCTGTTGAGAGTCTCACCCGAAGATAACTTGACGCCAACGACTTGATTCCCTTCTCGCAAAACCTCAATTACTTCGGCTTGAATATATTCTGCGCCGAGGGCAATTGACTTCTTTTTATAACCATCGAGTATCGCCATCGGAGACATCGTCCCATCGTGCGGACCAAACGTCCCAGCCACGCATCCTTTCAGGTTGTAAAGCGGAAAATACTTCTGCACGCCTTCGGGTGTCAGCCACTCGACTTCACATCCGAGGCTTCTTTGCAAAAGCATTCCTTCGTGAGATTCGTCGCGGCTTGATTCATCCAGAACGAAAAGATTCCCCTGTTGGCGAAACGCGGGGTCGGGCTTTTCGCCGTCAACAGCCATGTCGTCGGCAAAGGTTTTGAGAACATCCAGCCCATACTGCGACATTTGAATGTTCTCTTTGAGGTTGAATTGGATACGCGTGTTGCCATCCGACAGCGGCGTGGAGGCGCGCTCGTAGGTCGGGTCCATTTCGAGGATGGCGATGTTGAGTTTGGGATCAAACTTCAACAGGTAGTACGCGGTCGCGCATCCCATCACCCCGCCGCCGATGATGATTGTGTCGTAGGAAGTCATTTGCATTACTATGAGATCAGCCCCGAAAAATCCAACGCGCGATCAGACCATTGCTTTGCCTGCACAGAAAGCAAGATACTTTGTTCTTTATTCTGACTGGCTTTATCCCAAGCCTTTAGCCATAAACTTAACATGGTTTGCATAGAGACGAGTTCAGCCGCAACTTCGGGTTCGGCGTCAGCGGCAGTCCATTCGATGAGGTATCGCGCCTCCTCCAACAGCCGCGCGACATTTTCGGGGTCGGAGGATTTCCGCGCGACCGACGAAATGCGCCCCAAGGTAGCCGCTAAACCTCCCAGCCTGCGAGGCAACGGATCGCGCAAGAATCGTTCCTTGAGTTTCTCTTTGTTCGGCATCATTGAACGCCTCCTAGAATTTCAACCGTCACGGACTCAACTTTCTGCCGAATCTCCTCACTCTGTATCAAAATACTGCGATTCCCCAACCGAGGACGGATATTGATCAACGACTCGAAGATAATTTCTCGATCGGCAGGATACCAGTTCGCACCCCAAAGATCATCCTGCTCGCTTCCGTCGTCCAACAATACAGCCTCACAATCGGAGTGCATTTCTCCGCCTCCCGCCAAAACACGGCGACGAATATCCACAACGATCTTGATCATCGTTTCGTATTCCTTCGACATTTGCGAAATTTGTTCGCTTGTGGGTTTATTGCTAAGCGTGAAAATCATACGGCGATTATACCTTCAAGCGATGAACCTCATTTTATGGAAAAGACTGCGAAAACGGGTAAATGATCCGAGCCGCCGCTGTCGGTTACTTTAGACACAATTATTGGCTCAACTGTCCCGCGATACCAAACGTAATCAATATGCTGTAAATAGTTATCTTGTTGTAGACCGAGCATATCGTCTACGCCAAAAAACCACCCATCATCGCGTGCGGAATTATCGAGCCACTCGTCCAAGATTCGATAGGAACTGGAGGTTTCATAGCTGTTACAGTCACAACCGATAATAACCGTCCCGCTTTCCTGTTTAAGTCTTTCAAGAATTATTTCCGCCTGTCGGTTTTGGTTGAAGGTTCGTTCCATTATTGTGGCTGGAATATCCTTCGGTTTTGTCCACCACAGATTGTACGCCAGCAAGTGAACGGCAACGAAGGTGAATTCTTCATCATTTATCTTGATTTTCACAACGACAGCAGGTCTATCAGCCGCCAAATCCAAAACAGACGATTCGATGATCGGGTGACGGCTAAACACGGCGGTCGTGCCATAATCGTTTTGTGTACCCATCAACGAATATGGATATTCATTTTCCAATCGTTTCTCCAATTCATTCATCATCTTCGGTTGAACTTCCTGCAACGCGACAACATCGGGAAGATATTTCAAAATCACGCCTGCGACCGCGTCGTAATCTGAATTACTGAAAAGGACGTTGTAGGTCATCACCTTCAAAGTATTTCCATCCCTGATCGTCGGACTCAGACTATGAGGAAACAGATATGGCGTATAAAGTTGAGTAAATAGAAAGATCTGTATCAGCAAGGGAATCATCCATCGAAAACGACGAATGCAGATTATCCATCCAAACAAGAATGGCACAGGGATGAACAAAAATGGAACAATTCGATTTATAAGCGTCAGCCACCAAGTTGCATCGCCAATGAACAACCATGAAATAAACCACGCTAGAATTGAAACGGAATAACCAGCAATGAACACGCCTAACTTGGATGATCTCATTTTTAACCTTGTCCCTTCATAACCATCAGCGCGGGAATGATTCGCAGGGCTAAAGACTCTTGCTCAGTCCATGGAAGCCACTTCGACAGGCTCAGTGCAACGCCTTCGGGCTGACGAGCGAGTCCGCTTGAGCGGACTTCCACGAACTGAGGCAGGGCTTTAGCCCGCCGAAAACGCTCGCGCATCCCATCACCCCGCCGCCGATGATGAGGATGTCGTAATCGTTATTTGGCTTTTGCGATGTTATTCATTCGGGAGGATTGCTCAAAGTCATAGTTGGGTTGCCGAATGCCTCATGACTACGTATTCCTCCAACATTTTGAAGATAGTGCTCATGAAACTTTACGATGAAATCATCAATTGAGTTCACAACAAAAAGACTGATTTCCTTGCTGTAATGACCTGCAAGGATGTAAGTGCCAGATTGAAAATCTTTGGTGGTTACCAATGCTCCTCTGACCAGTCTTCCTTTAGCCTGAGAACCATAGGAAATATCGAATACCCGCGCCAACATAACAAGAGCAACATCAATAGGTAGATTTTTCTTTTTATTCCAGTATTTACATTCGACCAACAATAATTCTTGGTTGTTTTCTAACGAAACATCAATTTGATGCGGAAAGCTTGATTTGCCTATCCACTTGTTAGATGTTCCCCATTTAATTAAACCAAAGTCAGCCAGATGAGAGGAATTAGTCATTCTTCTAGCAAGGTCGCTAATCAGTTTTTCGTATTCAGTAGGCTTCATATGAGTTGAGTATAGCACGCCAGTAAATTGCCGATGAAATTATCAATCACCGCTGACTAATCCACTCCTCCACAAACTCCTCCCCCCTCCTCATCAACTCCTCGTGGTCATCAGGCGCGGGCAAATCTTTTAAGAACTCAATCGAATACTCTTTCAAGCGCGTCTGCGCGTGAGGTTGACCTGCCTCCAACCACTTTTCCATGCTCCAGCGCGGGAAGATGCGGCTGACGTAGTAGCCCGTCTTATAATTTTTCAACGTAGACGGCGCGGAGACGAATCCCTTGCCTGGACCAACGTCGTGGATTTCACTCAAGCCGACGCTGGGCGAATCAAGTTGAAGTCCAGAAGAGAGGCGCAGGGCTTGGTCAATGATCTCGTGACAGTAGATAAAAGTCAACGGCGAGACGGCTTTCGATCCCAATGTGTCGCCGATAAACGGCGCGATGCCGCCCTTCGTCAGAGTCATCATCAGCGTGTTCATCCAAAATGTTTCGGCGGCGAGCAAGTCCATGCCCCAGCCTGTGCCGCTGCCCGACGTGCCGCAATGCGGGATGCCGTAATGCGCCATCATCTCGGCGCACGCAAGACTCACGAGAATACTTTGCGGATCGTAAAAATTTTGCAGTGTCTTCATATCGAGATAGACGGGCAACATGCCGAGCAGCATCGGCGCGCCTTCTTTATATAACTGACCGATCACGAGACCCGCAAGTAATTCGGCGAGCAAAACGGCAATCGTCCCCGCGGGCGTGATCGGCGTGGTCGCGCCCGACAAACTGTAATTCGACACGATCACTGGCAGTCCGCGCTCGATGGCGATCTTCATCTTGTCCACCGTCCCCGCGTTCATCACCAACGGCGACACGGGATTGAAATACGGAATCACAAACGGCTTCTCGCCCAATGTTCCACCGTAAAGATGTTCAAACATTCGCAACACGTCATCAAATTTATGTTCGTCCGAACACAACAGCACCATCGGCTTGATGCCGTTCGCAAAATGTTCGAGGCTTCCGATCAAGTCGGTTAAATAATCTGGCACGTCGCGGCAAATGCCAATCGTCGAGACCAGATCATACAGCGGCAATTTATTTCCGACGCGCGCCATGTCTTGCATGTGTTTGCGTTGAAACTCCACAGGCGTATCGGTCTCAGGCTCCTGATAAAACAACGCGGTGACTCCGATTCCGAATCGCGCGCGGTCTTCTTCCCCTCCAATTTGGAATTGCGGATTCCCACGCCGATCATAGATTTGGATTCGACGCGGCGCGGACTTGATCGCCCATTCGACCACCTCGCGCGGCATCCGCACGGTTCTTCCCTCGACGTTCAGCCTGCCGACTCTTTTCTCCAGCATCTCCACCGCCGACGGCGAATCCACACGCACGCCCGTCGTTTCGAGAAGAGTCATCGTGTATTCGTGAACGTCATGAATCTGCTCCTCGGTCAGCATCTTCATCTGTGGTCGGACGTTGTTCATAAAGACTCCATTCAAAGCGTTGGACGCTGATAAACGCAGAAAACGCAGATTTTTTCCTTTTGAATCAGCGTGAGTCAGCGTTCATCTGCGTCCCCAAATCTTTTCGGATAAAGAGATCGAGGAATACGATATGAAACCCCGAAGGGGTGTCAGAACTATGTCATCCCTTCGGGATTTGTTTTTGCTCACGTCGAATCTATAATCCTTTCAGCCCTTCGGGCTTGAAACAACTTGAATTCGTGAAAATCCGTGTAATCCGTGGCAAAGGTTTTTCTAACCTTACTTGACATTCTCATCGAAAAAATCCAACACGCGAATCATGAAATCAAACCACGGCTGACCAACAAACGAGTGACCTTCGCCCTCATATCGAAAGAGTTCGACCTCTTTGCCCGCGTCGAGCAAGGCTTGATTCAATTTGATTGACCATTCAGGCGGCGTGCCGCTGTAAATGACTCCATCGTTCGAGCCGTAATGGATTTGTATCGGCGCGGCAATCGAATCGAGATGATAGATCGGCGAGACGCGCTTCATCAACTCCGAATCGCTTGGCGCATTGTGAAACGCGTTGAGCAGGCTATTCGGCAAGTCAAGTGGAACAACATCCGCCGAGTTACATCCGAGCAATTGCTCGCCCGCCGCGATGTCGCCGAGACAACCGTTGCCCCAACGCGCGATCACATCCGCATGATCCGCGCTGACGGAGGAATATAAAACGGCGGCTTTCACATTCACAGGGCGGGGAGACCCCGCCCCTACGATGGTCAACACCTTCATCGTCACTCCCCCGCCCATGCTGTGACCCCACATCCCGACGCGAGTCGCATCCGCTTGCGGAATGGACGGAATCGCGTTCAGCAAGTTGATCACATCAATCGCCAAGCCTGAATAGAAAAGACTCTCGCCCACATCCGACCCGCCCCAACTGCGATAATCGGAGGCAAGGGTAATGTATCCATGCTCCGCAAGAAACGCGGAAGAACGATCCGTCCCATCGCCTGAGGTGAAAACACTCCGCGCGTAGAATCCATGATTCATCACAATGACAGGAAACGGACCCTCGCCTTTCGGAATCTGCATCACGCCCGTAATCGTCAACCCGTCGCTGGGATAGTCAATCAGGTACGCGGTGTAACTGTCCGTTTCAGTCAGCGTTTCGAGGATGCGAATATCTCCGCTTTGATAGTCATGCTGGAGGAGTCCCTCGATGGTGTAGGGATAAATCCATTCTTCCGTTGTGGGAGTTGGCGAAGGGAGGGGCGTGTCTGTTGGAAGAGGAATCGGCGTGATGGTTTCAATGACAACGTGAGGCGGAGGAAGGGTTTGGGTTGGAGCAAGAGTCGCTGGCTGGCAAGCCGCAAGAAAAATAAAAACAAACATGCAAACGCGCTTTTTCATGAAGTGATTTTATCATTCCATCATGTCACCCTCCCGAAGGACATCGGGACGATGTGAGCGACAGCGAAGGGTCTCTGAGATTATCGTGGAGATTCTTCGCCGCAAAGAACACCCCGCAACTGCATCGGGGCAGGCGATCGCGGCTCAGAATGACATATCGAAATCAAGAACAACATCCAAAGTTCCCGCCTGATATTTTTCATCCGCTTCCTGCAATAACTTCACAGCGACATCTTCATCCACATACGCCTCCCCGCAATTGGGACAAACTCGCGCTGGCACATTATTCACAGTCAACTTCATCTCACCGCGCTCAAACTGGACGGAGGTGAGTCCGTCCAACGTTTCAGCCTGTCTGCAAATCAGGCAGATCATGTTCTGCGGCTCCTGGAATCTTTGTTCCACTTTTCAGGGTCGGGAACATAAACGGTAATGATCGTTGTTTCGTTAGTTATTGGGTTTTCGGACGTCACCACATGGAATGGACGTTTACCCTGAAACCCCAAAATCAAGCGGCTCGGTTCAGGCATTTCTGAGGAGTAATCTTCGATGGTCTCACCTGTTTTAATTGCACTCAAAACTTTCTTCGCAGAAATTTCGCGCTCGAACATACGTTGAACGGCGTGGACGCGGAAGAGGGTTTTAGGATTGAACATTTGACGCTAAAGAATCTACACTTTTTTGACGCTTCGAAGCTCCATAAGCAAAGCTTGTCCATGCTGAGTTAACGACCAAAATAGTGCCATGCCACCACTTGTTGTTTGTGTGTAATCCACCGAAATTAATTTCAAAGCCATAAGATGCACTTTTATTGTCTCATAATCTTGGGAATTGATAGATGGACCGAAATGCCCATTGAATATTGCATTTGGCACTATGCTTGATTTCATCTTGGTATCATTGGGATGTTCTAAGAGAAAAGGAGCAATTAAAGAAAATATTTGCTTCCATGATAGCGTTTTGGACATATCGCTTCTGTGATCGTATTGGCGATTCAAGTATGTTCCCGATATTTTTATGTTCTCATCTAACCCCGCCAAATCTAAGATTTTGGGAGCCGATTGTTCCCTCAACCTTTCTATCTCTTGTTGAAGCTGTTGGTTATATGATCCTAGATTAGGTTGTGAACGCGATTCTTTGTTCCGCTTAGCACGGATGACATAAACACTGAAGGCAACAGAAATAATTATTAGCAAGAATAGGAATAACCAAAGAATGCCATTAGGGATTTCAGTAAATGTTGAGAAATATTTGGCAATATTTTCAAATGTGCGCTTTAGAAATGCTAGAAACGGAGGATAGAACTGTTGGATTAAATAGACCGCTCCCGCGAGAATAAGTCCGCCAACGACGGTGGCAAGTATGTTATCGCGAACAGAATTGCGATTTCGACCTGACATTCATTCACCCATTTGGAACAAGACTAGAAGTGATACGTGCTTGAAATATTATATATCAACTATTGAAGAATAACTACTCCTGAAACCCCGTCCGATACAGTTCATAATACATCCCCTGATTCGCCAACAACTCGGCGTGCGTTCCCTGCTCAATGATTTTCCCATCGTGAATAACAACGATCTTGTCCGCACTCGTAATCGTCGAAAGGCGATGCGCGATGACAAACGATGTACGTCCGTTCAACAGAGTCGCAAGCGCGTGTTGGATGATTTGCTCGGTCTGCGTATCTACAGACGAGGTCGCTTCATCGAGAATCAAAATGCGCGGGTCGGCGAGCAAGGCGCGCGCGAACGAGATCAATTGTCTCTGCCCCACGCTCAACGTTGCGCCGCCTTCCTCCACCGAAGTTTCGTATCCATTTTTCAAACCCATGATGAAATCATGCGCGCCCACCGCCTGCGCCGCGCGGATCACATCGTCATCGCGCGCGTCGAGTCTGCCGAACAAAATATTTTCCTTCACCGTGCCAGTGAACAAAAACGGGTCTTGCAACACCATGCCCATCTGCCGCCGCAGCGACGCCTGAGTCACCGTCCGCAGGTCAACGCCGTCCACGCGCACACAGCCCGAAGTCGGGTCATGGAAGCGTGCCAGCAATTTCACGATGGTCGTCTTGCCCGCGCCTGTTTCACCGACGAGCGCGACTGTTTGCCCCGCATCCACATTTAAATTAATTTGATTGAGGACGAGAGTCGAGTCATCTGAATAATGAAACTGGACATCTTCGAATCGGACGCCGCCGATAATTGCTCGCAACTCTTCGGCATTTTCCGCGTCCCGAACCTCGATCGGCTGGCTGAGCAGTTCGAGAATCCGTTCGCCGCCCGCCATCGTAGATTGAAGCGTGTCGAAGCGCCGACTCATGTCGCGGATCGGCTCGAAGAAGCGGTCAATGTATAAAATGAACGCGATCAGCACGCCCGCGGTGATCTCGGTATTCAAAACATATTTTCCGCCGACATACACAACGACGGCAGTCGCAATCGCGCCGAGGACATCCACAACAGGCGTGAACAGCGACGCGACCTTCGCCGCATCGAGACTCGTTTCGAGATAATAACGATTGACGTAACCGCTGAACGTGGAATAATTTTTCTCCTGCCGCGAGAA
>CASGHD010000207.1 GCA_949319575.1 uncultured Anaerolineales bacterium
ATGTCGTTGCGAGGAGGGCTCTTGCTCGCCTGCCCCGATGTTTTTTCGGGGTCCCGACGAAGCAATCTCCCGGTATGGGGAGACTGCTTCGGCAAAACCAAGAGCGCCTCGCAGCGACATGTTCCGAGGCTGAGTAGTTACAACTTTAGTAACAAGAATTGCTTTACGGCGTGGTGGTCTCGATATGGGCTTCGCCCTACTCGACCACCGAGTAAACATAAAACAGGATTTATATGTCAAACTACTTAATCACAGGAATAGCAGGCTTCATCGCCGCGCGCACAGCGGAATTATTGCTTCAAGATGGTCACACCGTCGTCGGCGTGGACAATATGAACGACGCGTATGATCCGCGCATCAAGGAGTATCGCCTGAAAAAGTTGCAGGCGTTGAAGGGATTCACCTTCCACAAATGGGATGTGGCGGATAGATCTATCATTGAAAAATTCAAAGGCGAGAAGTTCGACGCGGTGATCAACCTCGCGGCGCGGGCGGGCGTGCGTTACAGCGTGGCTGACCCCTGGGTGTTCGTCGAGACGAACATGATCGGCACGTTGAACATGCTCGAGTTGTGTAAGGAAAACGGAATCAAAAAATTCGTTGTTGCATCTACTTCAAGTATTTATGGCGAAGACCCGCCGTACCCGACTCCTGAATCCGCTGACAGTAGCAAACCGCTCCAGCCGTACGCGGCAAGCAAAAAGGGAGGCGAAGCGATGTGTCACGCGTATCATCATCTCTATGGGATTGACGTCAGCATCCTGCGATATTTCACCGTCTACGGTCCTGCGGGCAGACCCGATCTTGCGCATCTGCGATTCGCGCAATGGATCAGCGAAGGTAAACCCGTGCGCGTCAACGGCGATGGAACTCAATCGCGCGGTTTCACGTACATTGACGATATCGCGCGCGGCACGATCCTTGCGCTCAAGCCGCTTAGATTTGAAATCATCAACATCGGCGGGCATGAAGTCGTCACCATCAACGAGTTGATTGGGATCATGGAAGATGTGATCGGCAAGAAAGCCGTCGTGCAATACGGTCCGCCCAACCCAGCGGATATGTTCACAAATCAAGCCGATGTGACGAAGGCGGGAGAACTGCTTGGTTGGGAGCCGCAGTTCAATATGCGCGCAGGCGTGGAGAAACTTGTTGAATGGTACAACGCCGAGCGCGAGTGGGCGAAGGAAATTCTTACGCCATAGTTACGCAGTACGCAATACGCAGTAGAGATACTGCTTACTTCGTACTGCGTATTGCGTAATAATCAGTCACGCTACTTCCGTTTATTTTTGAGCGCGTTTTTTCGCGCGAGCAGGGAGGCGGTAGTGGATGTCGCGGTTTCAGGCGGGGAATGTTTTTCTTCTGGCTCTTTATCCTGTTCCACTGATTGAATAATTTTCTCAGAAGGTTGCGTTTCTTTTAATTCAACAGGTGTCGCCTGTGGATGTTTTGTTAATTCAGAGACGCGGTCTTTGGTTTTGAGCAGGGCTTCCATGCGCGGCGATGATTGAGGGACTTGTGATATGCGCGGCTGACCAAGACCGAGTCGGTTCATCATCCATGTTTGCAGGCGCGACAGATCTTGTTTGGTGATGATGAGGCGGCGCGAGGCGATGTCGAAGGGCAGTAACAACGCGGCGAGCAGAATCAGCCATTGCCATATCGGACGCGACGCGCGAGTCGCGTTGAGGTTGTGGAGGAAGGCGTCCGCTGGGTTCGACGAAGCGATCTCCCCGCCCGATAAAGCCGCGAGACGCAGAAGCAGGTCGGGGTCCGAATCGAGGCGTTTGTATTCGGGCGAATAGGATAACGCCCAGCCCGTGGTCTCGGCGAACGAATCCGTTTGAGTCGCGGACGTCCCGCTGAATCGAATCAAGTAGACGCCTTGCTCTTTCGGATCGAAGAACGCTTCGTATCTCCCCGGGGCGACCTGCCTCAACGTAAGCGAGTTGGTTTCGCCGTTCGGCGCCACGATGTTGGCGTCCACCGCGTAGCCGTTGATGAATTCGCCGCTGGGGGTTTGCGCGTCGAGCGTGATGCGCGCCTGATCGCCGATGAGTTCGATGTTAGTTGCGAGCGCGTTGTCGGTTGGGTTGCCGATGGTGGAGCGCACAACCTGTACCCAGAACTTTGCGAAGTGATCCGACGTAAGCCAATCGCGCGCCCAGCGCCCGGTGGCGTCGGAAGTGAACGCGACTGAACGACCGAGTCCATATTGCCACGCCGCAAGAATCGGATCGTCCTTGTCGGACTTGAGAATCACTTGCGCGAGGTCTTTGGGACTCGACGCGACGTAACCATACAAGCGTGGGATTTCGTTGATGCCCGAAAGAATCGGCGAGGGGTTGGCGAGCGCGGGAAAGAACGGCTCTTCGACGAGATAGGCGCGCGTGGCGAGCGAAACTTCCTCGGTGAAGATGCTGGGGATACTGCTCGCGTCGTTGGTGAAATGATAACGGCCGCCGCCGACCTCGGCGAGGTCTTCGAGAAACGGCGCGGCGTCGTTACCCACGCCGACGGTGGAAAGCGTGATGTTGTTTTCTTCGAATAATTTTTGCACGAGTTCGGGGATGCCCGTTGGGTCCGCGCCGCCGTCGGTGAGCAGGATGACGTGCTTCACTTTGGCGGGATCGTCCGGCAACACTTCAGACATGGCTCGCACGCCCGCCATGATGTCTGTTCCGCCGCCGGAGCGAATCGAACCGATCGCGCTGACCACCGCGCCGGGATCGCTGAGTTCGGTCATCGGCACGACCCACGAAGCGGAATCGTCGAACGCGATCACGCCGACGCGGTCGGTGGGGAAAAGAAAATCAATCGAACGCGCCGCGGCTTCTTTGGCGAGTTCGAGTTTGGTCACGCCGCCGCTGGTGTCTTCCATACTGCCGGAGTGGTCAATGATGAAAACGATTCCCAAATTCGGGCGGCGTTTTTCATCTTTGATTTGCATGTCCACTGGCAGGGTTTCTTCGAGAGGGGTTTTGAAATATCCGCCGACGCCGTAACTGGTCGGTCCGCCCACTGCCACCAATCCGCCGCCGAGATCATGCACGTAACTTTGCAAATTTTCCATTTGATTGTTGCCGAGCGCGCGGGCTGGGACGTCCACCAGCACAACCGAATCATATTGCGCCAGCGACGGCAGGTCAGACGGCAGACGATTCGGCGAAATCAATTCCACTTGAAAGTTTGCCGATTGCAACGCGCTCAACAACGCGGAGTATTCATCGGGACGAGCCTCGCCACCGGGCAGAGTCTCGCCCGCAGGAGGCGCGACCATGAGGATGCGCGGCGGTCCTTCCACTTGCGAAAACGCGTCGAGTTGGTTGTTTTGATAGAAGCCATCCTCCGTCGCGGCGATCTGCACTTGATAGTTGACAAAGCCCGGCGCACCTGCAACGAGAGGCAGGCTCAACGATTGTGTTCCGCGCCGCAGGTCATGTTCGCCTTCATATAAAATTTCTCCGCCGCCCAACACGCGCACGGTGGCGCGAGTCGGTTCGTTCGCTTGCAACGTGATCGTGAGATCGAACTGCTCGCCGGGTCGCAAGCGCGTCGGCACGTCCACATTTTGGATCAATACTTCTTCGCCGCGTTGGGCGATGATCGGCAAGACAACGATCTGCACCTCGGACGCGACAGCGAACTTCACCGCTTCGAGCGCGTCGCCGCTGGTCTGCGCGCCGTCGGAAAGAATCACCATCCGTTTTGCGTAGCCTGATGGGAACAACGCCAAGCCGAGTTGAATCGCCTCTTCGAGATTCGTCTGGTTGGTAACCGGCGCGGAGGTGAACGCGCTCAACTCTTTGGCGGCGGACATCTGCCGTTCGACCAACGCATCCGCGCCGAACAACACCACTGCGGACTGATCGTCGGGCGACATCGCTTCAATGGCGAGGCGCACATACTCCACCTCGGCATTGATCGCCGCAGGCGGCATCGAGTCGGAGATATCTACCAAAAACACAACGGCGAGAGCGTCTCCGCGCTGGACAATTTCGAGTCCAGCCAATGAAAATATCAAACACAGGATGATGATGACGCGCAAGATTAATGAGATGATCTCACGCGTCCGCCCCGGACCTTTGGCGGGTTTGCCCATCCACACCGCGATCGGCACGAGGAGGAGAAGGAGGAGGAAGAGAGGGGAAGTGAATCTCATTTTGCTTTCACCCTCACCCTAGCCCTCTCCCAAAGGGAGAGGGGAATGCGCGGCGATGAAACACCTGCCATTCGATCATCAGCACGAGTAACGCCAGCGCGGCGAGCCATGTCCACAACTCGCGTTGACCGATTTGCTGTGAGACGGTGGGCGCGATTGTCGCGCGACCAATTTGAATCGTTTCGCGCGGCTGGATGTTTGATTCGTTTTCGTCAAAGAGATTGACAGCAAAATATTCAACATGATTTGAATCGCCAGAGATGAAATTCACCGCGTAGTAGCCGAGTTCGTCGGTTTGGGTGAAGGTCGGTTGATCGAGTGAGAGTGTGTATGCCTGATTCGATGGCGAGGCGACGACGATTCGATCCACATTCGATTGCGGGAGAATGGACAGGCTCTCACCGGGCGTCAACGATTGAGTCGCGTCGAAGGCGCTGGGCGGCGCGAGATAGTTGATTAAGTTGGAAAACAGAATCGGGTAGGCGATCTGTAGCGGCAGGTCGCTTTCTTTCAGGTCGAAGGTGAGAGCCGCGACGCGTTGACCGTTTGTCTCGCCTGCAAACACAAGCGGACCCGCGTCGGATTCGATCAACGTCTCTGCCCATGGCGGCGTTTCGACAAGTTTCGCCTGTAGAATGTGGACGGCGCTCCAGTCTACAAAGTTGGTGAGGGCGTGTTGATTGACCTGCATGTTTTGAAATTCATTGTAGACGCCGCCGACTTCAAAGAACGGGTTGGATAAAGGATTCACCAACAACAGATTCGCGTTCGGCAATTCGGGAGGAATAATGCCGTCGAAGATGTAGAGGTCGAACGGATCGTTGGGAATCTGAATCGTCCCATCTGCGGCGGGCAAGGCGCGGAAAGGTTGAATGCCCGGCAGTGACGCGAGTAATTGTTCGAGGAACAGATTCCCTTTTGACACGAGCAGGACGCGGCGAGAGGTGGAGGCTTGGAAGACGGCGAAGGCGGTGTTGTCGAGGGGAAGGGAATCGAGGGAGTTGAGGGAACTTTGAGAATTGGGAGGATTGAGAGAATTTAGAGAATTGGGGATTGTGATGGTCGCTTTGTAAATGCCGCTTGCGTTGGAGAGATTATCTATGGTGAGGCTTCCATGAGAATTTGCGGACAGGGAGAGTTGCCTCGCGTCAATAAGTTGGTCGTTGAAATAAATGGAGAGCAAAACATTGCGGTCTGTCGAATCGTAATTGGAAATTTCGGCGAACAGTTGCGGAGATGTTTGCGCGGGGCGTAATGCCAGCGCGGTGATGGCGATATTATTTTGCGATTCACCGATGGGGATGAAGCGAACCTCGCCGGGCAGAGAGGGGAGTCCGCTTTCGGGCAAGCCGCCGTCCGAGACAATCACAATCGTCGAGTTGTTCCCCGCGCCTGCCGCAAGCGCAAACGCGGATTTCCAATCGGCGACTCCTTGAGTCGCTTGGGCGTTGTCGAGGGCTTGCCTCAGGAGCGGTTTGTCTGTTTCAGCGGCGATTAAAGTTTGGGGCTTCTCGGCGACCAGAATCAAGGTCAGGGAGGAAGCGGGGGAGAGTCCGTTGATGAGGTCGAGTACAGAATCGCGTCCCGACTCAAATCGAGTCGGGTTCACATCCGTCGCGTTCATCGAAGCGGATGCATCCAGCAAGACGATCACCGATCCGCTGGCGACGACGGGGACTTGCAACGCGGGGCGCGCGAGGGCAAAGACAAGCGCGGCGAGGATGATGAGTTGTAAGATCAGAAGCAGGTTGCGTTTGAGTTTTTGCCACGGCGCGTTGGCTTGTTGTTCGCGCAGAAGTTTTTGCCAGAGAAAAGTGGATGAGACCGACACCTGCTTGCGGCGCAGTTTGAGCATGTAGAGGAGGATGATGGGGATGGCGAGCGCGGCGAGGGTGAGGGCGAGAGGGGTGAGGAGTTGCATGGGGGCTAGATGCGGGTTACGAGTTACAAGTTGCCAGTTACCAGTGATCAGTGAGCAGTCATCAGTTTCATGAGAAGTGTTTACGTGTCTACTTGTTTACGTGTCTACTTGTCTACGTGTTTACGTGTCTACCTGTTTACCTGTCTACTTAACAAACCCCGCCCTTCTCATTTCAAGCAACAGGACATGATCCCACGTTTGACTCGTGACCACATCAAGATAGCGGATGTTGTGTTTGCGACATTCGGTCTGCGTGGATTGAATCCATGCGCGGGCGCGGGTTCGATAGCGTTCGCGCAAGCCGCCATCGAGCGAGACATCCTGTGTTTGATTCGTTTCGATGTCCACGAGTTGAATATCGCCCGCGAGCGGCGGATCGAGTTCATCGGGCGCGAGGACGTGAACCAGCGCGGCTTCGTGTCCGCGCCCCATGAGTTGACGCAGACCCGCTTCGTATCCGTCGTTTGCGAATAGATCGGAGATGAGAATCACAAGCCCCGCGCGGCGCGGGAGGATGGAGTAATCGCGCATGGCGCGGTTGAGATCTGTTTCGCCGTCAGGTTCGATTCTTTCGAGGAAGCGGAATAAACGCGTGAGTGAGGCTTGTCCGCGCGAGGGACCAAACTCAGCAGTGACTTTGCCATGCTGGAGTAATCCAATCGTCAGCACATCACCCGATGCAAGCGTGATTGCCCCGAGTCCTGCCGCAACACGCAACGCATATTGGAATTTATTTTCATCGCCTTCGCCCCAATTCATGGACTGTGATCCGTCAATCAAAATGTGGACGGCTAAGTCTTCCTCTTCTTCGAGCAATTTGATGAACGGACGTTCGAGCCGCGCGTAGATATTCCAATCGAGTCGGCGCAAGTCATCACCAGGCGTGTAATTGCGATAATCGGCAAACTCCACACTGGAGCCGCGCCGCGAAGAACGCCGCTCGCCCTTCATCGCTCCACTACGCACGCGCGAGGCGAGGAGGGTGAGTTGGTTTAGTTTGCGGAGGGTCGTTTCGTCGAAGAGCATTGGGTAACAAAAGATGAAGGATGAATTATGAAGGATGAAAAGAAAGAGGGACGAGTGATCAGTGATCAGTTCCACGTAACGTCTTTACTTGTCTACGTGTCTACGTGTCTACTTGTTTACTTGTCTACCTGTTTCCTTGTCTACTTGTCTACTTGTTTACTTGCTTACTTGTTTATGCCTCTACCCCTGCACCGGGATTGCGCTCACCAACTCACCAATCACATCATCAGTCTTGACGCCTTCCGCCAGACCATCGAAGTTCAACAGCAGACGATGCCTCAACGCGGCGGGGGCGACGGCTTTGACATCATCAAAAGCGACGTTGAAGCGGCCGTTCAACAACGCGGTCACTTTTGCGCCGAGGGTCAACGCTTGCGCGCCGCGCGGTGAGACTCCGTAGCGCACGAACTTTTTCACCAGCGGAGAACCGTTCGGGTCTTCGGGATGTGTGGCGAGAACCAGTCGCGCGACAAAATCTTTGACGTGTGACGCCATCGGCACGCCGCGCGCCAGTTCGCGCATTTGGATAATCTCCGCGCCGCTGACGGCTTTGTTCGCCGACGGAGATTCTTTTCCCGTTGTGCGATCCATGATCTCGACCATCTCGTTCACATTCGGCATGGCAACGTTGACCTTGAAAAAGAAACGATCCAGTTGCGCTTCGGGCAATGGATACGTCCCTTCCATCTCCAGCGGATTTTGAGTCGCCATCACGAAGAACGGTTCATCGAGTCGGTGTGTCTGTTGCGCCACCGTCACCGACGTTTCCTGCATGGCTTCGAGCAACGCCGATTGAGTCTTCGGCGTGGCGCGGTTGATCTCGTCTGCTAAAACTAAATTAGCAAACAAAGGTCCATGTCGAAAACGAAACTCGCGCTGACCGTTTTGGTCGCTGAGGATCTCCGTGCCGATAATATCGGCGGGCATCATGTCGGGGGTGAATTGGATGCGTGAAAATTTCAAATCCAACACGTCGCCCAGCGTGCGGATCAACATGGTCTTGCCGAGTCCCGGCACGCCTTCGAGCAAAACGTGTCCGCCCGCGAGGATGCTCACCAGCACATGCCGCACCACGTCGCTTTGCCCGACGATGACGCGTCCCACTTCGGTTTCGATTTTTTCGGCGCGCGCGCGGAATTGGTCAACGGTTAATTTCAT
>CASGHD010000208.1 GCA_949319575.1 uncultured Anaerolineales bacterium
GATGGAGTCGGTGTCTATCGCGGTACGGTGTGGCTGTATCTGCGCTTTGTCGAACGCGCAAGCGGCGAAGAAAGCCAGAAAGCGGTATCAGCCCAACCCGTCGAGATCGAAGCGGTGAACTTCCTCGGCTTATCGGGCGATCTGGCGCGGTCGTTTGGAGTGGTCGGCTCCATCGCCGGCACGGTTATCGGCTTTCCGTTTTTGGAGGATATTGTGAAATTTATCTTCCGCCGGCGTGGGAGAAAATAGGATGAAAATCACTCAAAGATGAATACTCCGTCAATTTGGGTCGGAAATCCTCTATGGTACAATTTTGCCGCTCGTAAAAAAAATTCGCAGGAGATTTTATGAGTTCGTGGGTATATGTTGGGTTATTTCTGCTCGTCGGGTTGATCATTCCTGTCGGCGCGATCGGCGCGGCGTGGGTATTGGCGCCGAAGAAACCGAATCCGATCAAGCAAATGACATACGAGTGCGGCATCGAAACGGTGGGCGATTCGTGGGTGCAGTTCAAAGCCCAATATTATATTTTCGCGCTCGTCTTTTTGATCTTCGATGTGGAGACCGTCTTTCTCTTCCCGTGGGCGGTGAAGCTTAATTCGCTCGGCATGTTTGCGGTCATCGAAGGCATCATCTTCATTCTCATCCTCATCGTCGGTTTGGCGTACACATGGCGCAAAGGGATGCTGGAGTGGGTGTAATTTCCAAAGGATTAATGGAAAAGGCTGAATTGGTTTAACCCGTTCAGCCTTTTCTTTGTGTAACGACGAATTCGCAATACTACCCGAGCCCCGCGAATATTAAAGAAGATTAGTGAAGATTTGCGGAGGATAGTGGAAGAACAGATTTTGCAGGAGTAATGATGGATTTTCTTAAAGACCCTCTCAAAGTTACGGCAGATTGGTTGCTTGGGATTTTTGCCGGTTGGGGTATGCCCGAACTTTGGGCGAACGTCCTGATCGGCTTCCTCGGAATTTTCATTCTAGTTGCCCTGCTGATGGCGCTGGATATTATTCTCGTGTGGATCGAGCGCAAGGTGGTCTCGCGCTTTCAATCCCGCATCGGGCCGAATCGTGTCGGACCGTTCGGGCTGATCCAGCCATTCGCCGACATCATCAAACTCCTTATTAAAGAAGACACCACGCCCGAAGGCGCCGATAAGACGTTGTACAACCTTGCGCCGATCCTCTCGATGATGTCGGTGTTGATTCTGTGGGCGGTGGTGCCGCTTGCCCCATCCATCCTCGGCGTAGACTTGAACATCGGCGCGCTGTATATTATTGCGGCGGGCGCGATCGGTGCGCTTTCGATCATCATGGCGGGCTGGTCGTCGAACAACAAATATTCGCTCATCGGCGCGTTCCGCGAAGTGGCGGTGATGTTGTCTTTTGAAATCCCCATGCTCACCGTCATGCTCATCCCGACGATCTTTACAGGCTCGATGGGCATCGGCGCGATCACGCAAGCGCAGGACACGTGGTTTGTCTTCCTCGCGCCGCTTGCCGCCGTCATCTTCCTCATCGCCGCGATTGCCGAACTCGGACGCGCTCCGTTCGACATGGGCGAAGCGGAATCGGAATTGATCTCCGGCTACAACATCGAGTATTCGGGCATGAAGTTCGGCATGTTCTACGCGGGCGAACTCTTGCGCGCCTTCACGTTCGGCGGTTTTTGGGCGATCCTGTTCTTCGGCGGCTATCGCTTCTTTGGCTTGGAGCAGGTCAGCGCGTTCCTCGCCGTTGCCATCCTTTTCTTCAAAGCGTTTATCGGCTATTGGATCATCATGTGGGTGAAGTACACACTGCTCCGCATCCGCATCGATCATATGCTGGCTTTCAACTGGAAGTTTCTCACACCTGTCGCTTTTGTCCTGCTGATGACGACCGCCCTCATGAACGCGCTTCTCGCCAACGCCCCGGCCTGGCTCTACATCGGCGGCATGTTCCTCTCGAACATCCTCGTCGCGTGGATCTCGCTTGAAGTAGCGCGCTCCACCAGCCGACGGGAGCGGGAGAGGGTGGAGGGCGCGAAAGCATCAATGCCAGAGGTGGCGCAACATTAGCGAAATCTCCAGTCCTAGTCTCGCATTGAAGAGACTGGAGACTGGAGACTGGAGACTGTCTTATGACCATTGACAAAATCATCTTCCTCATCGTCGCCGCTGGGACCCTCATCGCCGCGTTGCGCGTAGTGACAACAGGGAACCTCATCCATGCCGCGTTTTGGCTGATCGCCACCTTGTTCGGAGTGGCGGTGATCTTTGCCGTCCTTCACGCGAGTTTTCTTGCGGTCGTGCAGGTGGTGGTGTACATCGGCGCGATTGCGATTCTGTTCATCTTCGCGGTGATGCTCACGCGTAAAGACATGCGCGACCAGGGTCCGCAGTTGAATCGGAATTGGGGTTTCGGCGCGTTGCTGGCGGCGCTCGCCTTTGTCGGGCTTGCGCTTCTCGTCCACGGGTGGAGCGGCGTCACGAAGACTGCGTCAGCCTTCCCGTCTGGGTTTGACGCGGTGTCGGCGTTGGGTAACGCGCTTGTGTCGCCCGATGCGTACGTCCTGCCGTTTGAAGTCGCATCCGTGTTGTTGGTTGCCGCGTTGGTGGGAGCGGTGTACGTTGCGTACAATCGAAAATAATGTAGCCGCAGAGTGCGTTGAGATTTTGAGTTTTCTCAGAGTGCTCGCAGGTCTCTGTGGCTGATCGAAGGAGTTTGTATGGTTCCTTTATCGTGGTATCTAATCTTTTCCGCCGCGTTGTTCAGCATTGGATTATTCGGCGCGCTGTCGCGTCGTAATCTGGTCGCCATCCTGCTCGGCATCGAGTTGATGTTGAACTCGGTGAACGTGAATCTTGTCGCGTTCTGGCGTTACGGAGATGTGACGAATATCACTGGGCAGGTGTTTACGATCATCGTTTTCGCCGTCGCCGCCGCGGAAGTGGCGGTGGGCTTGGCTCTCGTAATTTCCGTCTACCGCAAACGCAATACGGTCATTGCGGATGAGATTGATATGTTGAAATTCTAGAGAATGGATGAGTAGTGAGCAGGCGGCTACTCTCTACTTTCTACTCTCTACTTTCTACTCTCTAGTTTTGGAGGCTTTGTGTCAACCGAAACCATCATCTGGCTTATTCCTCTCCCGCCCGCTCTGGCATTCTTTTTGATCGTCTTGTTCACGAATCGGAACAAGGCGCTCAGCCATATGGTTGCTGTCGGCGCGGCTTTGCTTTCGTGGCTCGGAAGCATGATCGTGTTCGCGCGCGCGCTTGGCGTGGAGCATTTGGGAGAGCGTCCGTTTACTTCGTCCATGAACTGGCTGGCGATGGGGGATACGTGGTTCAGGGTCGGCGTACTCGTTGACCCGCTCACCGCGTTGATGTTGTTCTTCGTGTCGTGGACCGTGTTGATGATCTTCATCTATAGCATCGGCTATCACAACTTCGGTCAGCCCGAGGGCGATCACGACCACAAAGGATTGCCTCCGCATGGCGCGACAATCGAAGAGCATGGGCGTAAGCATGTTGTCCCATCCGTTGAGCCGATGTATTCGCGCTTCTTCGCCTTCATCGGTTTGTTCGCCTTCGGCATGTTCACGCTCGTGGTTTCGGATAACCTGCTGACGTTGTTCATTGGCTGGGAGATCATGGGCTTGTGTTCGTATTTGTTGATCGGTTTTTGGTACGGGAAGAAATCCGCCCGCGACGCGGCGGTCAAAGCCTTCATGACCACACGCATCGGCGACGTGTTCATGCTGTTGGGTATTGCTTATCTGTATTCAGTCACTGGCACACTTTCATTCCGTGAAATTTTCACAGAAACAACGTTACACACTTTACAGATGATTCCGAGCGGCGCGCTTGGTTTCTCCACCGCTGGCTTGATCGGATTGTTGCTCTTCATCGGCACGGTTGGCAAATCGGCGCAGTTCCCTCTGCACGTCTGGTTGCCCGACGCGATGGAGGGACCGACTCCTGTCAGCGCGATGATCCACGCCGCGACGATGGTTTCGGCGGGAGTCTATACGGTCATCCGCATGTTCCCGTTGTTGAGTCTCGACGCGCAGACGATGTCTGTTGTGGCATTCATTGGCGCGTTCACCGCGTTGTTTGCCGCCACCATCGCCCTTGCGCAAAACGACATCAAGCGCGTGCTGGCGTATTCCACGATCTCGCAACTGGGATTCATGATCGCCGCGCTCGGCATCGGCGCGTATGTGGCGGCAGTGTTCCATCTCATCACGCACGCGTTCTTCAAAGCGTTGCTCTTCCTCGGCTCAGGCTCGGTCATCCACGGCATGGAACATGGCGCCTATCACACGGGGGATCACAAGGTTGATCCGCAGGATATGTTCAACATGGGCGGCTTGAAAAATAAAATGCCCATCACGTTTTGGACGTTCCTCATCGGCGGCTTTGCGCTTTCGGGTTTCCCGATCGTCACCGCGGGCTTTTGGTCGAAGGACGAAATCCTCGCCGACGCGTTCGCGCACAACCTGCCGGTCTTCATCACGCTTGCGATTGCCGCGTTTCTTACTGCCTTCTACACGATGCGCCAGATCACGCTGACCTTCCTCGGCGAGCCGCGCACGGAGGAAGCAAGGCGCGCGCATGAGACTCCGTGGACGATGACGTTTCCACTCCTCGTCCTCTCGGTCTTAGCCATCGGGTATGGCTGGGTCGGCATCCCTGAAAATTTCCCCATCCTCGGCGGACTCTTCCCGAACTGGCTCCATGAATTCGTTGGCGAGACTCTTGCTGAGCGCCCCGAAGCGGTTGAGTTCAATTTCGTTCCGCTGCTTACTTCGTTGGTCGTTGCCCTCGGCGGGCTTGGACTCGGCTACCTGACGTATCGCAACGTCAACTCATCTGCCGAGGACAAATTGCAACTTGGTTTCCTCAAGAACAAATATTACGTGGATGAAATTTACAACGCGGTCTTCATCAATCCCGCTATCTGGTTCGCCGACAAGGTCGTCTACCAAATCATGGACAAAGGCTTCATTGACGGCATCCTGCATCTCTTCGGTCCCGGCACGCAAGGCATCGGCGACGGGATCCGAAACTATTTCGATTTGCCCTTCATCAACAGATTCCTCGGCGACGGCTCGGCAAATGTCACCTACTTCTCAGGCGAGAAATTGCGCGTCATCCAAACGGGCCGCATCCAGCAATATCTCATGTTCGCGTTGATCCTCTTCCTTGCTATCGGCGCGATTTTGTATTTCTTTATATTTTCCGCGTAGCGACCGGAGAGAAGCTTTAAAGGTTTTTCTTAGTGAGTGTTTCTTGAAGGTATGAAAAAGAGCCTCAGCCACAGAGAACACTGAGTTCACAGAGATTTTTAAAAGGTTTTCTCAAAGCTCTCTGTGTGCTGTGTGGCAAAGAAAGAGTAAGAAACAGTCTTTTAGCGATCTTCGCGCGCTTCGCGGTAAAAAAAGGAACACTGAATGGATTTCATCTCAACCCACTTCCTCTCGCTCATCCTCTTCCTGCCCGCGCTGGCGGCGGTGTTCATGCTCTTCCTGCCCAAGGAAGAAATAAAACTTCTGCGTTGGTTTGCGTTGGGCGCGAGTCTGATCCCGTTTTTGCTGTCAGTCTCAATCTGGTTCCAATTCAAATCGTCCATACCGGGCTTTCAGTTTCAAGAACGCTACGAATGGTACGAAGCCCTCGGCTCCACTGTCCACCTCGGCGTAGACGGTCTCTCGCTCACGATGGTCTTACTGACCACGCTCCTCACGCCGCTCGCCATCCTCGCCTCGTTCAACATCACCGACAAAGTCAAAGCATACATGATGCTCTTCCTCTTTTTGGAGACGGGCATGTTGGGCGTCTTCATGTCGCTAGACTTGCTCGTCTTCTTCGTCTTCTGGGAAGTCGGTCTCATCCCGATGTACTTCCTCATCAACCAGTGGGGGAGCGCGAACCGCAACTATGCCTCGATGAAGTTCTTGATCTTCACCATGGGCGGATCGCTCGGACTCCTGCTTGCGATTCAACTTCTCGGCGTTCTTTTCGAGACGTATGACCTGCTCGCCCTCACCCAGCGTTGGACCTCCCTTCAGCCTGATTCGACCCTGCTCGGCATGTCGGTCTCCACGGTGAAAGCGATCGCCTTCTGGGCGTTTACGATCGCCTTCGCTATCAAAGTCCCGATTTGGCCCTTCCATACCTGGCTCCCCGACGCGCACACCGAAGCGCCGACGGCAGGCTCGATGATCCTTGCTGGCGTGCTCCTCAAACTCGGCGCATACGGATTCTTGCGCCTCATCCTTCCGCTCTATCCCGTTGAAGCGCGATATTTCGCCGGCGCGCTGGCTTTCCTTGCCACCGCCGCGATTATCTTTGGCGCATTGGCATCCTTCGCCCAAACAGACTTCAAGCGGCTGGTCGCGTACTCGTCCGTGAATCACATGGGATTTGTCGTCCTCGGCATTGCCGCGGCAGGCTTGGCGCACGGAACGCCCGACGCGACGATTGCCCTCAACGGCGCCATCCTGCAAATGTTCAATCACGGATTATCCGCCGCCGGCATGTTTTTCCTCGTCGGCGTTCTCTACGAGCGGACTCACACGCGCAACCTCGAAGAATACGGCGGATTATTCACGCTCGTCCCAATCTACGGCGGAATTTTGATCTTCACCAGCATGGCGTCGCTCGGCTTGCCCGGGCTCAATGGCTTCATCTCTGAGTTTCTCATCGTGCGCGGATCGTGGCCCATCCTCACGATTTACACCGCCGTCTCGATGCTGGGACTGTTTTTCACCGGCGCGTACATCTTGAAAGCGCTCAAAAAAGTTTTGCACGGCCCCCTGAACGAACATTGGTCGCACGGCGAACACAAATTGACCGAAATCAACACGCGCGAGATGCTCGTCATGGCTCCGCTCATCCTGTTGATGTTGTGGATCGGCATCTATCCCGCATGGATTCTAGACGTAATCAACAAAGCCGTTATGATGCTGTTCTGAAAAGGCAATTCTCCAATTCTCTACTCTCTAATCTCCTCCTGAGGAATCATGACCTTCCCCGTCCTAAGTATCATCACCTTCACTCCCCTCGTTGCGGCATTGATTCTACTGCTCATGCCTGTCAACCGAAAAAACGAAGCGCGAGTCGTTGCGCTGGCGTCTGCCACGTTTGCGTTGATTCTTTCTCTGTGGGTCTATTTCAATTACGACCAATCCATCGCTGGCTATCAATTCGTCGAAAAATACGAGTGGCTTCCCGCCTTGGGCATCAGCCTGCACTTCGGTGTGGACGGGATCGGCGCGCCGCTCGTTCTGCTGACCGGCGTGGTTATGTTCACCGGCGTGCTGATCTCATGGGGCGACGACAACCCGCATGTGATGGCTGGCATCCAAGACCGTCCGCGCGAGTTCTTTGCCTTCCTGTTCATCCTCGCGTGGGGCGTGCTCGGTGTGTTCGTCTCTCTCGACCTCTTCATGCTGATCTTCTTCTATGAGATCGCCGTCTTCCCAATGTATTTGCTCATCGTCATTTGGGGCTGGAGCGTCACGCGCGAATATGCCGCGATGAAATTGACTTTGTATTTGTTGATCGGCTCGGTGGTGTCATTGGTCGGCGCGTTAGCAATGTACTTTGCGCAATATCAAAATACCGGCGTGTTGACCTTCAACATGTTGACAATGGAAAGCGCGCGCTTTTCTCCATCCTTCCAGATCATTTGGTTTCTACCGGTCTTTCTCGGCTTCGCGGTCTTGGGCGGCATCTGGCCCCTCCACAACTGGTCGCCGGATGGTCACGTCGCCGCGCCGACCGCCGTTTCGATGTTCCATGCCGGCGTGTTGATGAAGCTGGGCGCGTTCGCCGCGTTGCGCGTGGGCATCATGTTACTGCCCGAAGGCGCGAAATACTGGCAATGGCTGATCATGGCGTTTGCCGCAATCGCCGTCGTGTACGGGGCGTACATCGCCTTCGTGCAAAAAGATTTCAAATACATGGTTGGCTTCTCATCTGTTTCGCACATGGGACTCGTGATGCTTGGCTTCTCCACGCTCAACGCCGACGGGCTGCTTGGCTCGGGTTTGCAGATGTTCTCGCACGGGGCAATGACCGCGCTCTTCTTCGCTGTCGTCGGTATGATCTACGACCGGGCGCACACGCGGCAGATCCCCGAGCTGGGAGGCATGAGCAAAGCGATGCCGTTTGCCACAGTCGGCTTTATCATCGGCGGGCTGGTCTCGATGGGTATGCCGTTGTTCTCAGGCTTCATCGCCGAATTCCCCATCTTCATGGGCGTGTGGCAGGTACATTGGTTTGTGGCTGTGATATGCAGTATCTCCATCGTCATCACCGCCGCCTACATCATGCGAAATATTCGGCAAGTCTTCTTTGGAGATATGCCAGAAAAATTCGAAGGTCATATCACAGACATCACGATTCTCGACAAAGTGGCGATTACAACCTTGTGCATTTTCATGATCGTGATTGGGGCCTATCCAAAATTCATGGCGCCGATGGTGCAGACCGGCGTTGAATATATCATGCGCCTGCTGGGAGGTTCATAATGTTCACTTCGATATCTTTCGCGTCCATCCTCCCTGAAATCTTGATCCTCATTGTGGGAATGTTAGTTCTCATCATCGAGCCATTTTGGAAGGAGGAGAAACGCCGCAATGTGGGCTGGCTCACCGCCGGTGGATTGTTCGCCGCGATGCTCATTAGTTTCCTCGCCGGTCAGCCGGGCGCGCCGACCTCCGCGCTTGGCGGCATGATCCGCTTCGACTGGCTCGGCTTCTTCTTCAAAATGCTCTTCATGTTCGCCGGCGCCGCCACCGCGCTCTTGATGATGGATCACGAACAACTCGGCAAACGCGGCGAAGCCTATCTTCTGCTCCTCGCCTCGCTGATCGGAATGAACTTGATGGCGGTCTCATCCGACCTCATCATGCTTTTCCTCGCGATTGAGACCGCCTCGATTCCTCTCTACGCGCTGGCTGGGTTCATGTTGGGAGACGACAAGTCCACTGAAGCCGGGTTCAAATACCTGCTGTTCGGCATTCTCACCACAACGATCATGCTCTACGGGTTCAGTCTCGTTTTCGGCTTCTCCGGCACAACGGACATTTACCAATTGGCTGAAATGTTCCGCGTGGGCGCCATCGCTCCGCTGGCGGCGTTCGGCATTTTGGCGTTAATCCTTGTGGGTATCGGCTTCAAAGTTGCATTCGTGCCTTTCCATTTTTGGGCGCCGGATGTGTACGAAGGCTCGCCCACGCCGGTTGCTGGGTTTTTATCCACCGCCTCGAAAGCCGCGGGCTACGCGGTTCTTTTACGCCTGTTCTTCATTGCCTTCCCTGAGCCTAGCCTCTCCGCCTCATGGACGACGACCCTGGCGATCATCGCCGCAATTTCCATGATCGTTGGCAACCTGCTCGCGTTGCCGCAAACCAACATCAAACGCCTGCTTGCATATTCCTCCATTGCCCACACGGGCTACACGTTGATTGGCGTCGTCGCGCTAACGCAATTGGGCGCGGCAAGCGTGGTATTTTATCTTGCCGCATACATCCTCACAAACCTGCTCGCGTTTGGCATTGCCATGGCATTCAGCAAAGCGACTGGTTTGGAGAATATTCAAGACTACGCCGGCATGAGTCGCCGCTCGCCGTGGCTGGGACTGATGATGTTAACCGCGTTCCTGTCGCTGACGGGGATGCCTCCGTTCGGCGGCTTCGTTGCAAAAGTGGTTGTTTTTGCGGCGGGCATTCAAGCCGGTTACGTTTGGCTGGTTGTCCTCGGCGTGATCACATCGGTTATCGGCGCGTACTATTATTTGAACGCGCTCAAATTTGTATACCTCTACCGAATGCCGAATCAAGATGAAGAGAATCACCCGATCCCGCTCTCGCGCCCCTACGCCATTGCGCTTGTGGCGCTGACCCTCGGCGTGATCCTCATCGGGACAATCTTTGCGCCGTGGTTCAACTGGTCCGACGCGGGCGCGTTGAACTTATTTTGATCTCGTACCGCAAGTTTTCGCTTTGCGGTTCCGCATTGTGAAAACTTGCCATGCGGCTCTTGAGATCATCCCATCCCTTCGGGATGGCGACCCTGTTGGAGTGGGGAGGCAGGCTGAAATTAGGAAAGAAGCGAGTTGCCGAATCGATTGACAATTTGCAGAACGTCCCGTTATAATTGTGCATAATAGCACAATCAGAACCTGAATTGTCAAGTTGACGCTCAAGCCTTGATGATGAAGGTTTTATCCTTTACAATTGCGAAGCGATGCAAGTATCTTAGCGAGGTGAAAAGCGATGAACGAAAAGAATATCCGACTGGTGCTCGAAATCGAAAAACAAGCGGCGGAATTGCAGGAGAAGGCGAAGCGTGACGCGCAGGAAATTCCGGTGCGCGCCGAGCAGGAAGCCCAAGCCATGCTTTCTCGCGCTCGCGCAGAAGCGCAGAATGAAGCCCGCCGTATCGTTGCGGAAGCGCAATCGGAAGACAAGTCTAAGGATGTGCTTGCTTCTGTGGATGCAAAAAACAGCGAGTTCGAGGCGCAGTCGAAAAAGAATTTCGATAAAGCCGTTTCCTACGTGTTGGATCGCGTGCTCGGTAAGGCGTAATCATGGCGAGCGGCGTTACCGGCTACGCGGCGATCAGCACGAAAGTGCGGGCGATGTATTCCAACCTTCTGACCCCGCAGGATATTTCCCGTTTAAGCGATTCCCCCGATTTTCCATCCTTAATCAGTTCGCTGAAAAATACACAATACGGACCCTACCTCGCCTCGTTGAAAGATAACGAGTTGACGCCGCGCCGCGCCATCCAGCAATTGAGGCGGCGGCTGGCGGATTCATACTCCAGCGTGGTGCAGATGTCGCCCGAGCAAACCCGTTCGCTCGTCAAGCAGTTGTTTCGCTATTTCGAGTTGGGCAACTTGAAGGCTGTCTTGCGGAGCATTCAAACCGTCTCCGCGTGGAACCCCGACGTGGCGCCATGGGATCGTGTGAACGAAGTATTGTTTCCGTTTGGTTCGTTTTCCACCCTGCCAGCCCAAGCCATGGTGGAGGCGGGCAACGTTCCCGCGGCGGTCGAGTTGTTGAAAGGCACGCCCTACGAATCGACGATGTCGTTCGCCATGAAGCGTTTCTCTGCCGAGCAGAATCTTTTCCCGCTCGAAGTGGCGCTCGACTTGGACTACTGGCGGCGCTTGTGGGCGGAAGCGAAAAAGTTGAGCGGGTTGGACCGTGAAGCCGCCACCAAGATCGTAGGCGGATTGCTCGACATGAATAATTTGATGTGGGCGATCCGTTACCGCGTGTATCATAAACTTTCGGAAGAAGAGATCATCAACTACACATTGCCGTTCGGGTTCCGCGTGCGCGATGAGGATGTCCGCGCGATCGCAGCGGGTGGGGATATTGCCGCGATTGTCTCGCGCGCGTTCCCGTCGATCGCGGATGTGAACACGCTTCTCGAACACCCCCAGGCTGGTTTGCCCAAACTGGAAGTTTTGCTCAAACGACAGGTGATTCGACAGTGCACCGCGGCGTTCATCGGCAATCCGTTCCACATCGGGCTTCCGCTGGCGTTCCTCATCTTGAGCGACCTTGAGATCCAGGATTTGGTCGTGTTGATCGAGGCGAAATCCTCCGCTGTGCAGGATGACGATTTCCGTTCTGTGTTGTTGAAGACCAGTTTGCTGAACTGATGCGTTTGAAATTTTATTCATGGAGATGACATGTTTTTTCCAAGAGAAATGACCGAAGTTGAGTTGATCATCCCCTCCAAGGACCTCGTGCCGGTGACGAAGGTGTTGAGCGGGAGGGGCGTGTTCCATCAGGTGGATAGCGCCTTCCTGGGTTTGGAGAGCCTCGGACCCAGCACATGGCAGGATAAAGCCGCGAATTATTCCACGCTGGAACGCCGCCTCCAGTCCATCATGCAGACGTTGGGACTCACCGAGGAGCAGAAAGGCTCCACCGAGTTCGAGACGATTGTGGATATTGAATCCGTTCGCCCGGCGGTGGATCGGATCGAGGGCGATGTCAAAGGAGTGGGCGACCAGCTTGGCGTCGAAAAGAAGCGGCTTGAGTCGCTCGAAGCGCAGTTGAAGCAACTCGAACCGATCTCGCATTTGAATTTCGAAGTCGGCTCCCTGCGCAAGTCGGATCATGTGCATTCCATCCTGGGCGTGATGAAAGCCGACACCAAAGTGATCGAGCGCCTCGACAGCATCCGCGTGCCTCACGTGTTGTTCGAGTTGAAACGCGACGCGAAAGATGCCGTCGTATGGTTGCTCGGGTCGAAGAACAATTCCGATGAACTCGAACGCGCCGCAAAAAGCGCCTTTTTGAATCCGCTTACCTTACCCGAAGAATTCAGCGGCACGCCCGAGCAGGTGGTGGAGAAAACCCGCAAAGCCATCGAGGAATCGAAGCAGAAGATTTTCGAACTCGAAACCCAGTTGGGAAAACTGGGCGGCGTTCATAAAACTGAATTGCAAAAACTGTGGTGGGACGCGCACGTCAGCCGCTTGATCGCGGATGCGATCGCGCGTTTCGGTCAATTGCGGCACACCTACGTTGTGGTGGGTTGGGTTCCCACCGCCGACATGGCTCTGCTCACCGAGAAACTGAAGCAGGCTTCGAGGGAAATTTTGATCGAAGCCCTTCCAACCGAACGCTCGGGGCATCATGATAATGTGCCCGTTGCATTATTGAACAACAAATGGCTCAGACCGATTCAAGAATTGGTAACCACCTATGGTCGTCCTTCCTATGGCGAACTTGACCCGACCATTCTGGTTGCGTTGACTTTCCCCATTTTGTACGGCGCGATGTTTGGAGATCTTGGGCAGGGACTCGTATTGATGCTTGTCGGCTTTCTCTCGCACAAGAAGATTTTCATGAAGGGGTTGTCCAGCCTGGGCTTGCTCCTCGTGTATTGCGGTTTCTTTGCCTCGATCTTCGGCGTTCTGTACGGAAGCATTTTCGGCTTTGAAGGTCACTTAATCGAAGAATATCTCCACTTCCACTTCGAACCTCTTTGGCTCAGCCCGCTGGAGAACATCCTCACCATCCTGGGTTTCGCCATCGACGCGGGTATCGTGATCCTGCTGTTCAGCTATCTGCTGAGCTTGTTCAATATGGCGCGCGCGCGCGACTGGGCGCATTTCTGGTTCGGTCATACCGGCGTTGTGGCGATCGCTTTTTACTTTTGCTTCCTCACGATCCTAAACGGACTTCTGGGAACGACGCCCATTGCCCCGAAAATTGCCGCGGCAATCAGCCAGCTGCCTCTTCCGTTTAACATCCTGACGCCTGTTTTTGCGTTTGGTGTGATGTTCAACGGCTTATTCCGCAACATTGCAGAAGGGCATCGCCCGCTTATCGAGGGCGGTATCGTGATGTACCTTGTTACAGCATTCATGGACTTGTTCGAGTCTGCGATCAGCATGTTGAGCAATACGCTGTCGTTCGTCCGTGTGGGCGCGTTTGCAGTGGCGCACGGTGGTTTGAGCCTGGCATTCTTCTCGCTGGCAGGCGAAGAACCGACCATCGGTTTCTGGATCACCCTGCTGATCGGCAACATCTTCATTATCGGCTTCGAAGGTCTGATCGTGTACATCCAGACCATGCGTTTGCACTACTATGAAATTTTAGGCAAGTTCTTCCACGGTGGAGGCATGCGCTTCGAGCCGTTGCGGCTGAACTCCTCACAAGAGGAGGCGTAAGCCCGAAGAAAGAAGCGCTCAAAACCACATTCTTGAACGTGAACGAATATCGAATTGAAAAATATTTCTACTCAATAAGGAGATAAACAATGTTCTTAGTCTTTGCTGTTCTGGTTGGTTTGATCCCGGTCGTTCCGGCAGTGATCTATTTGTTCCAAAACGGAAAGACCAGCCCTTCGCAGGCGGTCTCTCGCATGGTTACTGGATTCAACGCATTCAATTTCATCGTCGGCTTGATGGCGGGCGGACTCGCCCTCGTCTGGCTGGCTTCCCCCTCGTCGGCTTTTGCGGCTGGCGCGGCGCAGGAAGGCGTGGTTGACCAGTACGCGACCCTCGCGGCGGCTCTTTCCACTGGGCTGGCTTGCATCGGCGCAGGCATCGCGGTTGGCGGCTCCGGCGCGGCGGCGGTTGGCGCCACTGCTGAGAAGCCCGAATCGTTCGGTCGCGCGTTGATCTTCGTGGGTCTCTCCGAAGGTATCGCGATCTACGGTTTGATCATTTCGTTCCTGGTTCTTCCGTAAGGCGTGGAACGTTCATGAAAGTTCTGGTCATCGGTCATCCTGACGCAGTGCTGGGCTTCTCGCTTGCCGGCGTGGGAGGCAGGGTTGCATCCACAGCCGACGAGGTGAACCTCGCGCTAGACGATGTTGCGTCCGCGAAGGACGTGGGCATTGTTCTCGTTACGCAGGATGTGGCTGAGATGATCCTTGCCCGTATGGAGCGCCTCAAATTGCGGAGCACGATTCCGCTGGTGGTGGAGATTCCCTCGCGCGGCGGCGTTCCAGAGGGACAGGCATCGCTTGGCGATATTGTCCTGCGCGCGATCGGTATCAAGTTATAACCCTTTCCTGACTCAGGAAAATGAATTGGAAGTGTATCTATGAATTCTGAAGCAGAAAACATTGTGGAGCTCGAACGGGCGATCCTGATCGAAGCCCGCGAAGAGGCTGAGCAGATGCAGGTGGAAGCCAAAGAAAAGGCAGACGCCATCCACAAACGCGCGCAGGATCAGGCTGAGTCCGAACGGAAAGCCCTCCTTGACCGCGCCCGGGAAGATGCGGATCGTCTTCGAAGTCAGGCGACCGCCACCGCGCAGTTGAAAGCGCGTTCCTCCCAGTTGGAGCATCGCGAGAAAGTCCTCGATAACGTGTTTACAGAAGTGAAGAAACAACTGGACGCCGTCAAGAAGCGCCCGGAGTACGATGCCATCGCGGCGCTGTTGTTGCGCGAGGCATTGACCCAGTTGCGCGTGAACAAGGCAGAAATACGAGCAGATGAATCGACGCAGAAGTCGCTGAAAAAAAGCGCCCTTGACGAGATCGCAAAAGAACTCAAAGGCGAGTTTACGATTGGCGGCGGGCTGGACGAAGGCACCGGTGTGATCGTGGACGCCTCCGGCGGCAAAATCCATTACGATAACACTTTGGAAACCCGCTTGAGCCGATTGCAAAGCACGTTGCGCGCCTCGGTCTACAAAGTGTTGATGGGAGAATAGCATGGCAAATGAAGTAGGAAAAATTACCTGGATCAGCGGACCCGTCGTCCGCGCCCGCGGCTCCCGCCACGTCGGCATGTTGGAGCTGGTTGAAGTGGGCGAGGATCGACTCGTGGGCGAGGTTATCGGTCTCAAAGGCGATCAGATGACCGTGCAAGTCTACGAAGAGACCGCCGGTATGCAGACCGGCGCGCCGATCTACGGCACGGGCTTGCCGCTCTCGGTCGAACTCGGACCCGGCTTGATGCAATCCATTTACGATGGCGTGCAACGCCCTCTGCCGCTCATTGAGCAGGCAGTGGGGTCGTTTATCACCCGCGGCGCGCGCTTCGACCCGATCAGCCGCGAGAAAAAATGGAAATACACGCCGAAGGCAAACGTCGGCGATGAAGTGAAAGGCGGCACGATTCTCGGCGTCGCCATGGAAACTGACACCTTCGAACATCGCGTGATGGTTCACCCCGACGATAAAGGCGCGCTCACCTGGGTTGCCCCCGCCGGTGAATACACTGTCAATGATACGATTGCCAAGATCAAAACGGGCAAAGAAGAAAAATCCGTCACAATGTTACAGCGCTGGCCCGTTCGTCGTCCGCGGCCGTTCGTGCAACGACGCGGCGCGAACATCCCGCTCATCACCGGTCAACGCATTCTCGATACGTTCTTCCCGGTGGCGAAGGGCGGCGCGGCTGGCATCCCCGGTCCGTTCGGCTCGGGCAAAACCGTCACACAGCACAGTATCGCCAAATGGGCAGACGCGGAAGTGATCGTCTACATCGGATGCGGCGAGCGCGGTAATGAGATGACCGAAGTGTTGCAGGAATTCCCGCACCTCGTCGATCCCCGGTCTGGTCGCCCGTTGATGGAGCGCACCGTCCTCATTGCGAACACCTCCAACATGCCGGTCGCGGCGCGTGAAGCGAGCATTTACACCGGCATCACCATTGCGGAATATTACCGTGACATGGGCTACCACGTCGCGCTCATGGCAGATTCAACCTCCCGTTGGGCTGAGGCATTGCGCGAAGTTTCAGGTCGTCTCGAAGAAATGCCCGCCGAAGAGGGGTATCCGGCTTATCTTGCTGGCCGCCTCGCAGAATTTTACGAGCGCGCTGGCTATGTCGAAAATTTGAACGGCTCTCAAGGTTCGGTCTCCGTCGTAGGAGCAGTTTCGCCTCCGGGCGGCGACTTCTCGGAGCCGGTCACCCAGCACACCAAACGCTTCATCCGCTGTTTCTGGGCGCTGGATAAATCGCTGGCTTCGGCTCGTCACTTCCCAGCCATTAACTGGTTGGACTCGTACAGCGAGTACATCGAAGATGTCGCTAATTGGTGGCGCGAAAAGACCGGCAAAGACTGGCTTGGAATGCGCACGAAAGCAATGGAGTTGTTGAGCGAAGAAGCGCGCCTCTCGCAGATCGTCAAACTCGTCGGTCCCGACGCGTTGCCGTATGCGGAGCGCATGGTGCTGGAAACAAGCCGCCTCATCCGCGAAGGCATCCTGCAACAGAATGCGACAGACTCTGTGGACGCGTACTCCTCTGTTGAAAAACAGATTCGCCTTCTCGAATTGGTGTTGTACTTCCACGAGCGCGGCATGGCGATTGTCAAGCGCGGCGCGCCAATCAACCTCATCCACGACCTCCCTGTTGTGGACACCATCATCCGCGCCAAGTCCTCGGTCACCAACGAAGAGATCGACAAGTTGGACGATATCCAAAAGATGATTGACCAGCAAATGGGTCAATTAGATGCGGAGTATAGATAATGAGCGAAGCAACAGTATTAGGCGGTCAGGAAGTCGTCGGCGTTGGTCGTATCGAAGGACCTATCATGGTCGTCGAAGGCGCGGCGAACGTCAGCTACGACGAAGTCGTTGAAATCCAGGATTCAAAAGGCAACCTGCGTCGTGGACGCGTCCTTGAAGTTGGTGAAGGTGTTGCGGTTGTGCAGGTGTTCGCCGGCTCCACTGGTCTTTCGATTGACGGAACCCGCGTGCGCTTTTTAGGCGCCACGCTTCACATGCCCGTCGCCGAAGAAATGCTCGGACGCATCTTCGACGGCTTGGGCACCCCAATTGACGGTGGTCCCGAACCGCTCACCGATGTGTATCGCGATGTGAACGGTCAGCCGATCAACCCGACCGCGCGTATTTACCCGCGCGATTACATCCAGACCGGTATCTCCACCATTGACGGCGTGAACACCCTCCTGCGCGGACAAAAACTCCCGTTGTTCTCTGGCGCGGGTATGCCGCACGACCAACTCGCCGCACAAATTGTGCGCCAGGCGACATTGGGTCGCGTTGCTGGCGCGCCGCAAACCGAAGGCGAAGAGTTCGCCATCGTGTTCGCGGCGATGGGCGTGAAGAACGATGTGGCAGATTACTTCCGCAAATCATTCACCGAAAGCGGAGCGTTGACCCGTGTGGCAATGTTCCTCAATCTGGCAGACGATCCTCCAGTGGAGCGTATCGTCACCCCGCGCGCGGCATTGACTCTCGCTGAGTATCTCGCATACGATCTCGGGAAACACGTGCTCGTGGTGCTCACCGATATGACCAACTACGGCGAAGCCCTGCGCCAGATCTCGAACGTGCGCGGCGAAGTGCCAAGCCGTAAAGGTTATCCCGGATATTTATATTCCGACCTCGCGTCGTTGTACGAACGCACAGGGCGCATCCGCACCAGCCAGGGATCCATCACGCAGATCCCCATCCTCACCATGCCGAACGACGACATGACCCACCCGATGCCTGACCTTACCGGCTACATCACCGAAGGGCAGATTGTGCTGGGGCGCGAGTTGTACTATGCGGGCGTGTATCCTCCTGTGACCGTTTTGCCGAGCCTTTCGCGTTTGATGAAAGACGGCATCGGCAAAGGACGCACGCGCGACGATCATCCGCGCTGGGGCGCGCAATTGTATGCGGGCTATGCCAAAACGCAGGACATCCGCGCGCTGGCATCTGTCATCGGCGAGGAAGAACTCTCAGAGGTGGACCAGAAGTACCTGAAGTTTGGACGCGCTTTCGAGCGCGAGTTCGTCAATCAGGCGTTCACCGAAAACCGCACCATTGAGCGCACGCTCGAGATCGGCTGGAAACTTCTCTCCATGCTTCCGAAGGGCGAGCTCACCCGCGTGACCCTCGACGAGATCAAACAATATTACAAAGGCGACGATGCCTCAAGTTAACATAGCGCCAACCCGCACGAACCTGATCCGCCTCAAGAAGGATCTCCGCTTTGCGAAAGAGGGCTATGAGATCCTCGATCGCAAACGCGAAGCCCTCACCGGCGAACTCGTGCGCGTGGCGAAGGAAGCGGACTCGCTTCAAAAAGAAGTGTGGTCGATGCTCGCCACCGCGTACGATGCGATGGAAAAGGCGCGTCTCGTGATGGGATCCGACCACGTCGAATGGGCGGCGCTTGCCGTCAACAAGACCGTGGACGTGCGCCTGCGTTTGCGCGGCATCATGGGTGTGGCGATTCCGCAAATCGAATCGCGCGGCGAGCCGCCGAAACTGCTCTACAGCCCCGGCGACACCGCCGCCGTGCTCGATGAAGCCAGCAACGCTTTCCGCGAAGTGCTCGTGCGCATCCCGCAACTTTCGATGCTCACTGCCGCGGTGTGGCGCCTCGCCAACGAATTGAAGAAAACACAACGCCGCGTGAACGCGCTCCAGCATATTTTCATTCCAAATTACCAGCATCAGATCGAGTTCATCGTCAGTTCGCTGGAAGAACGCGAGCGCGAAGAAACCTTCCGCCTCAAGTGGTTGAAGACCAAGATGTCGAAACAAGCTGAAGCCGCCGCGTAGACTCCCTCGCCGCAGAGTCGCAGAAACGCGGAGATTTCAAAAACTCTGCGACTCGGCGTTTCTGTGGCGCGTTTAAGCGAGAACCTTGTTTACTGAAAATGGGTTTTGACGATATACTCGTCGGAACCCATTTTGTTTTTATGAACACGAATCCATCGCTCCGAAAAATTTTCACCGAAATCCCCATGCCGTTCTGCATGTCAGATGTTCCCGACGCGCAGATCACCGGCATTTCACTCGACAGCCGCGCGGTCAAGACCGGTCATCTGTTCGTTGCCATGCAGGGCGGCACAACGGATGGACACGATTACATTCAACAGGCAATGGACAATGGCGCGGTTGCAATCGTGGGGGAAAAGGATGTGGGGCAAATTAATTTGCCCTACATCCGACTCGCAAACACGCGTCAAGCGCTGACGTGGATAGCGGGTTCATTTTTCCTGTGGCCCTCGCGCCAGCTGACGGTGATCGGTGTGACCGGCACCGACGGCAAAACGACGACGACCAACCTCATCTACAATATCCTCAAAGCGGCGGGACTCAAAGCGGGGATGATCTCTACCGTCAACGCGGTGATCGGCAATGAAGTTCTCGATACCGGCTTCCACGTCACCACACCAGACGCGCATGATGTTCAATTTTATCTGGCGAAAATGGCGGAAGCGGGTTTGACTCACGTTGTTCTCGAAACGACATCCCACGCCTGGGAACAACACCGCGTGGATGCCTGCGAATTCGACATTGGCGTTGTCACCAATATCACGCATGAACATCTGGATCAACACGGCTCGTATGAAAATTATCGCGCGGCGAAGGCAAGGCTCTTTGAATCGCTGGAAAAGACAGTTGAAAAGCCGCAGGGTAATCCTCGCTTGGCTGTGTTGAACCGCGACGATTCCTCTTTTGAATTTCTGGCAAAGATTTCAGGGGCAAATAAAATAGATTACGGTTTGAGCGAGGATGCAAGAGTCCGCGCGGTAGAAGTGACGCACCTGCCGTCGGGAATCCATTTCACCGCAAAGAGCAAAGACTTCAAGATTCCCATCTCTTGCAAATTAGTTGGCGGGTACAACGTATCCAATTGCCTCGCCGCGTTGACAGCGACGGTTTACGGCTTGGGAATCAAACCCGAAACCGCCGCGCGGGGAATCGCCGTGCTGGAGGGAATCCCCGGCCGCATGGAACGGATTGACATGGGGCAAAACTTCACCGCCATCGTTGATTTTGCACACACGCCCAACGCGTTGAAATCGGCGCTCGAGGCGACGAGAGAAATTCTTGCCGCTAAGAACGCGAAGAACGCGAAGGGAAAAGAAAATCCTCGCGCTCTTAGCGAGCTTCGCGGTTCAAATAATCCCGCATCACGTGTGATTGCCGTCTTCGGCTCTGCGGGGTTGCGCGATAATGCCAAACGGAAAATGATGGCGGAAATCGGCGCGGAACTTGCGGATGTGTGCATCCTCACGGCGGAGGATCCGCGCACCGAATCGCTGGATGGAATCCTTGAAGAGATGGCGGCAGGCGCAACATCGAGGAGAGGACGCGAGAACGAATCGTTTTGGCGAATCCCGGACCGCGGAGAGGCGATCCGCTTTGCGGTTAATCTGGCGCGTGAGGGCGATATCGTTTTGGTTTGCGGCAAGGGACACGAACAGTCGTTGTGTTTCGGCGTGAAAGAATTTTTATGGGACGACCGTGTCGCTGTCCGCGCGGCGGTGAGTGAATTGATGGGCGTGGACGGACCGATGATGCCTTATCTACCAACACAAGATATGGAGGAAAAAGAATGGCTGGCTTTGAAGTAAAACCTATTACGCTGACCGGCAAACACGCGCGGCTTGAACCGATGACGCTCGAACACGTCGAACGTCTGGCGGAGATCGGCGTGGGTCACGATTTTTGGGATTTCATGGTGTACGGCAAAATGGAAAATGCGGAAGATATGCGCGGCTGGGTGACGGACATTCTTTCACGCGCCGAAAAAGGAACAGACCTGCCCTTCGTCGCGGTCCATCTTGCGTCAGGGCGTGTGGCGGGCGCGACGCGTTATCTCAACATCATGCCCAATGACTGCGGACTCGAAGTCGGCGGGACGTGGTACGGAGTTGAGTTCCAGAGAACGGCAGTGAACACCGAGTGCAAGTATCTGCTTTTCAGACATGCGTTTGAAACCCTGGGAGCGATCCGCGTGCAGTTGAAAACGGACTCGCGCAACGAACGCTCGCAACGCGCCATCGAGCGCATCGGCGCGGTGAAGGAAGGCGTGTTGCGTAATCACATGATCTTGCCCGATGGGGTTATCCGCCATTCGGTGTTCTATTCGATTTTGGATTCGGAGTGGGGAGGAGTGAAGAAGCGGTTGGAGGAGAGGCTGGCGAAGTGAATTTCCCTTTACCTCTTTGATTTCTGCGAAGACGATTTGTCTGAAAAACGAGCTGTGCAGAATCCTCAGTCATTAATTGATAAGCCAGAAAAATGCTCCTAAACCGCGCAGAATCCCACTTGTCGGGTGCACCGATAAAGATGAGGGACATCATTTTCTACGAGAGAAACCGTCGCGTCACAGCGGAAGTATACTCCGAAGCGGCAAGCACGCAAGCTCCCCTTCGGGCAAAGCAGTGGAGAG
>CASGHD010000209.1 GCA_949319575.1 uncultured Anaerolineales bacterium
TAACTTCATGATGAACAGGTTGGAATTTATCGTCTTTCGTATCACCTGTGACTAAGACTACTCCCTTCAAGTCTTTTTCGAGATTCGCCAAATCACCGTGAGACTTTGCAACAATATGCGTATCCGCGAATGGAACTTGCCATATCCCCAAATGCGATGTGGCTGTGACGATGACAGGCGGCGTCAATTGTCTTGCGAGTTGAAACACAGCGGTTGTTTTTCCACCCGACCCAACAAACGCAATACAATTCGATGTGTCCGCGCGCAACGCCTGCGCAAGCGTAAGATTCATGTTTCGATTATCAGTAGATCACGAATCAAGTTCATGGCGCAGTTGCACTGCGTCATGGCAGGCGACAGTGCAACTGTCGCCTGAACTTTCGTGAAGTACTGATTATACATCCTGCGTTAAGGTACGGTATAATACTGCCCGGCGCACAAGGCTGACGTCAAAATTTTTCAACAAGGCATGGTATGGTAAGCAACTTACTCGAATCTCTCGATACATGGGCTGAAATTCAGATCACCCGGCAAGACGTTGAATTCCTGCACAATTATTTATTTGAACACGAGACCCCCCTCACGGCGCGCGAGCTCGCGTTTGTATTGATTCACGAACGCAATCGCGCGGAACGAGCCGCGGTTCGCAAGCAACAGGAGGGAAGCGGGAAAGTTTATTTCCCGAAGGATTCTTATCAAACAGGCGAGGCGCTTGTCTTCCCCGCGTTGGCATGGAAGCACGGGAAGGTCGCCGAAGTGCGACCTGGTGTAAATCCTGAAATAGGCGGGTTCGACGTCCTAGCCATAGACTTCGACGACGGCTCCCGTCGGATGTTTGCCTCGAATCTGCAAATTCACTCATTGAACGATAAACCGGTCACGGTGGAGAATGAAGGCTTTGAGCCCGACGCGATCATGCAAGAACATGGGCATGAGATCGAGCGGAAACTCGAAGCGGCGTTTAATGACGACGATCAGTTGATCCGAATCGCGGGCAGGTGGTTTCCGCGCGCATTGCTGGTGGATGTAAATGAGGGGAACCTCAACCTGGCTGAAGCGGTGCTGGATGTATCCGCGGGCGAGCCGCTTCCTGCCTCCGCGCTTCTCAAGGACATTGCGTTGCCCGAGGGCGTGAATCCCAAGCTGGCTGAGTTCTCGCTTAATCTGGCTTTGCAGGAGGACGGCCGCTTCGATGAGGTGGGTCCTGCCGGTGAAGTGCTGTGGTTTCTTAAGCGCCTTGAACCTGAAGAAGTGCGCAATGTGCCGGCGTTCTTGCAATACCATCCCGTTGAACACGACCGCGCTTTGCTTGATAAACAAATGCTCGACCTGGAAGCGCAACTTGACGATGAACTGAGCGATCTGGAGGGAAAACCCGATTCGCACCTCAAGGAAGTTTCGATCGCGCTCATCTACCCTCACCTTCGGGCGGGGACGTTGCCCGTTTCGGCGCGCGTTCGGTCGTTTTTCCCAACGGCGTACGAATCTTCCCGCGTCCGATTCGCGCTGGTAGACGGAAAGACGCGTCAGCGCATCCCCGCGTGGGTGATGCGTGAACAGCGATACGTCTTCGGTTTGGGCGACTGGTACAAATCCAACGGATTAATCCCGGGGAGCCTGGTGCGAATCCGCCGCGGCGATACGCCGGGCGAGGTGGTCATCGAAGCGCGGACGTATCGCGCCACAAAAGACTGGATGCGCACCGCCATCGTCGGCGCGGATGGGGGCATCGTTTTCGCCATGTTAAAACAAGCCGTCTCTGCGGAATTCAACGACCGCATGGCATTTGCCATCCCATCGTTCGACGCGGTGGATCAATTGTGGAAAGAGGGTTCGAAGCGCTCGTTTGAAAAACTGGTTGCGGATTTGACCCGAGAACTTTCCAAATTAACCCCGCAAGGGCATGTGCATGCCCAGGAATTATATTCCGCGGTAAATATTGTCCGCCGCACGCCGCCGGCGCCATTGTTGGCGTTATTGGCGAGCAAGCCCGAGTTCGCCCACGTTGGCGACCTGCATTTTCGGATGAGCGAGGGAGAATAACATGACCGAAACAAAACGATTCAGTCTCGTCAAGCCCTCCGCGGAGACCCCGTTCCACATCGACTTCGATTGGTGGAAGAAGAACGAGCGCGACTGGCATGTGTACCTGCGCTCACTGCTTTGCGCCGAGCACCGTGACGCCTTTATGGATACGGAAGAGGGGCAGGTCATCGACTGGGTGGATCCCGTGACTGCCGAAGTGAAGCAGGTGGAGGGTGTCCAAAACGCCTTGATGTCGCACTGCGTCAAACAGCCGGACTTCCTCACTGAACAGACGGCGCTCGTGGAGGCGGTATTCCGCTTGTTCCTGACGAACGGCAATATCCCGATGTCTTCCAAAGATTTGGGGACGCGGCTAAACCGCCCGTCTGAAACGATCTTGCGAACCCTTGCGGGCCCGCGCGTGTACAAGGGCATCCGTCCTTTCGCTTCCTGATCCCTGCCTTATTCAGGTTATCTTGAATCAACTTACAGTTTGTCACTCCGAGCGCTGGCGAAGAGTCTTGGTTCTCAGTCGTAGAGATGATTCGCTCCGCTCAGCATGACGCCACTCAAAGTTATCTGATTAAGGTTAAGTGGAATAGGGGAACCGGTTATGGTTTTGCCAAAATAGCTTGACACAAAGCAATTTCAGCACACAGATTGCGCGAACAACGCGGAACCCTCCGTAAAAAGCGGAATAAAATCCGTTCAATCCGCGTAATCCGCGCGCAAAAAGGATCGAAGCCCGGACGTTGGCGCCGCCATGAGGAACCGGTCGCGCGCGGTTTGCATCCTTGAGCGCGTCGTAATACAATAGAGTAGCAACGCCCCCGTAGCTCAATGGACAGAGCGACAGCCTTCTAAGCTGCAGGTTGTGGGTTCGAGTCCCGCCGGGGGCGCCTCCAGAAATGATTTTTAGCGTTGTTGCCGTTACCGGCAAGGAGCACGCCATGCCCACCATCGTTCGTAAATCCTATCCATCGACCATCGAAGTTCGCAGAGACATCCTGCATGCCATTCACTGGCAAGTGCGCTCGAGCGTTTGGCGTCCGCCTACGGATGTGTACGAAACTGAAGACGACTTTATCGTGAAAATTGAAATAGCAGGCATGCGCGATGAAGACTTTGTGGTAGCGGCCGAAAATCAATTATTGCGCATCGAAGGCATCCGCCCCGACTCCGTGGGGAGACGAGCCTATCACCAAATGGAAATTCTTTCAGGAAAATTCGAGATCGAAGTGGAAATTGTGATCCCGGCGATCATGGAATCAGCCTCGGCGGAATATAAAGACGGCTTTCTTACAATCATCCTACCCAAAACACAGAGCTTAAAACAACGCAAGGCGGACGAATAATCATGCCTGCCTCGCGGTGGAATTCCAACTTCAACGAACTCTATCAGTGGATCGGCGATACGGATGACGAATTGCTTTCCATGATCATGCCATCCCTGTTTTCGCGCGCGCCGAAAAAAGAAACCGGCAACAAAGATGAGCCCGTTCAGGTTTCTGAACAAGGGAAACTCCCGGACGTGCTTCCTATTTTGCCTTTGCGCGGCGTGGTGGTTTACCCGAACACCGCCGTCCCACTGACGGTTGGTCAGCCGCGCTCGATTCGGTTGGTGGATGAAGTGGTAGGCGGGGATAAGCTAGTCGGACTTGTGGCGGCGACAAACCCCGAACTTGAAACCCCCTCGCCGGCGGATCTCTACCGCATTGGGACGATTGCCACAGTCCATCGGCTTTTGCGCGCTCCCGATGGAACGATCCGCCTGCTGGTGCAGGGCATGTCGCGTTTTCGCCTCGGCGAATTTGTGCAGGAGGAACCCTACCTCAAGGCGCGTATTGAACTCGCCCCCGAGCAAGTGGAGCAGGGACTGGAGATCGACGCGCTGGCGCGTAACGCCCGCGACCAATTCCAACAGATCACCCAGATGATCCCCTCTTTCCCGGAGGAGTTGGCAGGCTCGATCACTTCTGTGGAAGACCCCTTGCAAACCGCCTACACGATCGCCAACTTCCAACGCATGGACTTGAAAGACGCGCAGGAAATCCTCACCATCGATTCGGTTTCTGAAAAACTCAAAAAATTAGTTGGCTTGCTGGCGCGCGAAGCCGAGGTGCTCACGCTGGGGCAAAAGATTCAAAACGAAGCGCGCGGCGAGATCGAAAAGGTTCAGCGCGATTATTTTCTGCGCGAGCAGATGAAAGCCATTCAAAAAGAATTGGGCGAAAAAGACGAGCAAGCCGCCGAAGTGGAAGAGTTTCGCAAAAAGATCGCAGAGGCGAACATGCCCGAAGAAGCGGCGAAACAGGCAACACGGGAGGTCGACCGTTTATCCCGCCTGCCAACTGCCGCGGCGGAGTACGGCGTCATCCGCACGTATCTCGATTGGCTGGTGACGATCCCGTGGGCGAAAGCCACAGACGATAATCTTGAAATCTCGCACGCGCGAAAAATTTTAGACCAGGATCATTTCGGGCTGGAGGATGTCAAGGAACGCATCCTGGAGTTTCTTGCGATTCGCAAACTGCGGATCGACCGCAGTGACGAAGTAAAAACCACCAACGCGGATAAAATCCGGCGCGAGCGCGAAGGCGTGATCCTGTGTTTTGTGGGACCGCCGGGGGTGGGCAAAACGTCGCTGGGGCAGTCGATCGCCCGCGCCATGGATCGCAAGTTTGTGCGCGCCTCGCTGGGCGGCGTGCGCGACGAAGCCGAGATCCGCGGTCACCGCCGCACGTACATCGGCGCAATGCCGGGGCGTATCTTACAATCGCTACGGCGCATCGAGTCGCGCAACCCGGTCTTCATGTTGGATGAGATCGACAAGTTAACCTTCGATTTTCACGGCGACCCCGCCTCTGCCTTGCTCGAAGTGCTCGACCCAGAACAAAATAGCGAGTTCCGCGATAATTATCTCGAAGTGGCGTACGATCTTTCACAGGTGTTTTTTATCACCACGGCAAACACGCTCGAAACCATTCCGGGACCTTTGCTCGACCGCATGGAGATCATCGCGTTATCGGGGTATACTGAAAAAGAAAAAATTGCCATTGCCAAAGGCTACCTCATTCCGCGACAGATCCGCGAGAACAGCCTGCGCGTCAAAGAAATTTCGTTCACCGACGATGCCTTGCAAAAGATCATTCGAGATTACACGCGCGAAGCCGGTGTGCGCAACCTGGAACGCAAGATCGGCGCGGTGTGCCGAAAAGTTGGAACGCGCATCGCCGAGCGCAAACTCAAAAAAGCCAGGATCGGCGTGGATGTGATCGAGGAATACCTCGATCATCCGCTGTACTTTGGAACCGAGGAACTCAACCGCCGCATTTCGATGCCGGGCGTGGTGCCGGGGCTGGCGTGGACTCCGTACGGCGGCGATGTGTTGTTCGTCGAGGCGACAAGCATGCCCGGCGGAAAAGGGTTTCAGATAACCGGCTCAATCGGCAACGTTATGAATGAATCGGCGCGGGCGGCTTTGTCATATGTGCGTTCACGCGCCGGCGCGCTGGGCTTGGACGACGAATTCTTCAACAAGTCGGATATCCACATGCACATCCCCTCCGGCGCGACGCCCAAAGACGGTCCATCCGCCGGGGTCACGATGGCAACCGCGTTGGTGTCGCTGGCGTCGGGGCGCAAGGTCAAGCCGAACGTGGGAATGACCGGCGAGATCACCCTGCGCGGCCAGGTTCTGCCGATCGGCGGCGTCAAGGAAAAGGTCCTCGCCGCTCATCGCAACGGACTAAAAACGATCATCCTGCCGAAGTACAACGAACAGGATGTGGAAGATGTGCCCGACGAGATCAAGGACGCCATGAAATTTGTGTATGTCGAAACGGTCGATGAAGCGCTCTCGTCCGCGCTCGCTACGCTCGAAAATGGCAAAACGGCGTCGAAAGCAAAAAGCCGTAACAACGGAAAAGTAAAACAACATGTCAAAAATCCTGCTCGCCGAAGATGACCACACAATGGTGTCGCTCCTTCAAACGCTTTTGAAAATGGAAGGCTTTGAAGTGGTTACGGCAGATGTGGATTCCGATGTCCCCGCGCTGGCAATTCAAGAGAACCCCGATGTGCTTTTGATGGACGTGCATCTCGGTCCGCATAGCGGCATCGAAATCGTGGAAGCGATCCGCAAGTATGACGCGCTCGCCAGTCTCCGTATCATCATGACATCCGGGCTGAACATGAAAGAAGAGTGTCTACGCTACGGGGCGAACGATTTTTTACTCAAGCCATTCATGCCCGACGACCTGCTCGCTCTCATCAAGAAAAATGGCGCATGACGATCCGATTTGGGATTCTGACCCTCTCTGACCGGTCCGCGCGCGGCGAACGGGAGGACGAATCGGGTCCCACGCTGGCGCGTCGCATCGACGGGGAGGGCTGGTCTGTCACGCGGACGCTGATCCTCCCTGACGACGAATCGCCCATCCGTGAGACACTTGCCCAGTGGGCAGACTCCGGCGAGGTCGACATCATCCTCACCACCGGCGGTAGCGGATTTGCCCCACGCGATGTGACTCCCGAAGCCACACGCGCCGTCATCGAACGCGAAGCGCCCGGTCTCGCGGAGGCAATGCGCGCTGCCTCCCTCAAAATCACGCCGCACGCCATGCTCTCGCGCAGCGTCGCCGGCATCCGCAAGCGAACGATCATTATCAATCTGCCGGGTAGTCCGAAAGGCGCGGTGGAAAATTTGCAAGTGATAATCCCCGTGTTGGAACATGCAATAAAATTACTTCAAGAATCCCCCGAAGCAGAAGCAGGGCATTGATGCCCTGCTTCTGCTTTTATTAATTCGCAACCTCGTAGTGACTGCCAACGAAGTACGTTGTGGTTGAACCGTTGCTCATTCTGAGAATTGATTTTACCCGTTTCCCGTCGCCGTCATAGACGAAGGAGGCGGTGGTGAGTGAATACAGGAGTTGAAGAAGTTAGCTTAACTGTTGAAGTAAAGGTCGGGTGAAGGGAGGGGGTACTTCTGTGTAAATTAATCCAATCTAAGATATACACACTTCAAAATTATTGGATTCAACAGATCCACTCCAAATATCAAACACTTGAGAGCTCTGAGAGTAAACAAGTGTGATTTGATATATGCCTGGGCTAGGTGTTATTACAATCTCCTGATTGGTTTGTCGAGATTCAAGAATTTCTCTTGGGAAGTAAAATTGAATTGACACATTATATGTCTCGTGAGGTGATATCTCAATAAATGTTTTGATATCTGGCAATGGAAAATCAAGCATTGAGTTGTCTTGTAGGCTATATATGTCTTGGTCATTCAAACGAATGAACGGAATAATATTTCCTCCCGATCCAAATCTGTTTTTCGAGATAAGGAACTGTTCACCTAATCGGATTTTATTATTGGTCAAGTTGCTAAAAAACAACATTACATCAATAGGTTGTCCAGCGGAGTTGCATTTCTCATTCTCAATTTTAGCCTCAAACAACAAATCTACTGAAACTGAAGTTGGCACATCGGTTATGTTTTGAACATTTTCTGATGGGTTTGTTTTACAGGAACATAAAAAGACAACCAGAAACAGAGGTAAAATTACTTTATTGATCATGAAATGCAATTTCATCATTACAACCTCGCAATTTCTGTGTATCAGACAAGCGACACTCTAAAACTCTAAATGTAGCAAAACGAAAGCTTTTATCTTCCATACACCAGATCGGAGACATTAAATATTTCCTGTATTTTATAGTAATCAAATAATATTTGCTCTGGATTTGAACAGTCTAGACTAGCTCCAGTTTGACAAACAGACAGATGTTCTTGGTCTATTCCTTTGCCAACAATAATAGGGTTTGCAGGGCTTATTTCTAGTGCAACATTGTCCGCAAGCACTTCTTCAGCATAAAGTTGACCAGTTCTTGGCAAGTTGGTATTTGTTTCGATAAACCATTCAAGCCATGAGTGCGTCGCTTCATGCGCTAAAATACCCGCAACACAATTATCATCCCCGCATTCATCAAATGTTCTTTTAAAAATTACTACAGTGTTATCTGGAGTTTCAATAAAGTTATTTTCGTCATCGTAGTAATCGTCAGTTCGAGAGCCATGAGGTGTAAATCCATATGGGGTCTCCTCTTTTTGATCGTACTCGCCAAGTCTAATGGTTGTTGTGTTGCTATAACTCCATACATCATCTGGCGACAAATGAATTCCATATTTTCTTGCTACTGCATTGAGATAAACATTCTGATATGTCTTGACCTTATTCGGCGAAGGCAGTTCGCAATATCCCCAGATATTTTCGTCCCCACCTCCAGAGCATCTGTGCCCAGACGGATCGGTATATCGTACAGGATTGTTATTGGTATAAGCGAAACGATCCCATGCCTGGATCCCCTGTGTTTCAAGAGGCACAATCGTATCCGCCTGCGCGAAACGGGACAGCGAGCTATCATACCAGCGCGCATTGTAGAAATGCAAACCGAAATCTGAGACATACGAATATTGACCAGTGTAAGTATATTTCGTAGGCGTCGTTCCCGAAGCATAGCGCGTTTC
>CASGHD010000210.1 GCA_949319575.1 uncultured Anaerolineales bacterium
CAGCCTCGACGAGAAGAAGCGCGTCCTGCTCAACAACATTCACGGCGTAGATATTGACCCGCAAGCCGTGGAAGTGACCAAACTCTCGCTGTTGTTGAAAGTGGTGGAAGACCCTGGGCAGTTGAAGATGTTCGAAGAGGGGCACATCCTGCCGAACCTGAACAAGAATATCAAGAACGGCAACGCCCTGATCGGCATGGACTATTTCAGCGGGCAGATGTTCGGCGATATGGAAGAGATGAAGCGCGTGAAGCCGTTTGAGTGGAAAGATGAATTCCCCGAAGTGTTCAAGCGCGGCGGGTTCGATGTGGTGATTGGGAATCCGCCGTATATTGATTCTGAATGGTTAACAAAAACAAATCCAAAATTGAGGGAGTATTGTGTCACTCACTATGAAAGCGCAAAAGGCAACTGGGATATCTTCTGTGTTTTTGTAGAGAAATGCTTGAAACTTTCGAGGCAATATTCAAGCATGATTGTTCCGAACAAATTACTTTCAGCAGATTATGCGCGCTATACAAGAAATTTCATTACATCTAAACATTTGCTTATCAAAATTCGGGACTTCTCAAATGTCCCAGTCTTTCCTGTTGCTGTATATCCCATTGTTTATGTTGCGAAGACTACGAAACTAAACAACGACGAATCTATTGTCTATGAATTAATGAGACAAATCGAAAGGGATAAGGTTGAGGTAGAAACTAAAATTGCGCTCTCGCATGAGAAACTTGACAATCTTGAAGGGGAAAGTTGGTCAGTATTATTCAGTGGAGAAAAAGGAAATATTGTAGAGAAGATAAGAAACAATAGCAGTTCTCTTGAAAAAATAGCAAGCGTTGGCGGTGCGGCAACTGTGTCTGAGGCTTATGAGTATAAAGAAATTCTTCAAAATGAGCCGACGGAGGAGGAATATTTAATTTTCGTCAATACGGGAACTGTTGATCGGTATTCAATCTTATGGGGACTTAAGCCTACTACTTACATTAAGGGCAAGTATGACAAACCTGCGATATCTAAATCAAGATGGAAGAAATTGTCAGCCAACCGCCTTTCGCAGTCACGACAACCGAAAGTTATCGTTGGCGGAATGAACAAACACCTAGAGTGTGTTTATGATGACGGAAAAATTATGGCTGGCAAGTCAACATCTATCATTCACTCAAGTAAGGTCAATTTGCTTTATTTGCTTGGTATATTGAACAGTAAATTGATTACTCACTATTATCGTACCGTATTTTCTGGATTATCTTTACAGGGTGGTTTTTTTAGGATTGGACCACCTCAGTTGAAAGAACTTCCCATAAAGGTTGTTGAATCAACGGAGCAACAACACACAAAAATGGTCTCGCTGGTCGAGCAAATGCTGGCATTGCACAAACAGGTAGGACGAGACGCTTCGCGTATCTCGTCCAACGAAAAAGAACTCCTCGAACGTCAGATCAAATCCACCGACCGCCAAATTGACGAACTGGTCTACCAACTATACGATCTAACCCCCGAGGAAATCAAAATCGTCGAAGGCGATTGACCCCAACCTTCCAACCTTCAACCTTCCAACCTTCCAACCTTCCAACAATGAATCACCTCTGGTCACCGTGGCGTATGACATACATCGAAAATCACGACAAAGAAGAAGGCTGTGTATTTTGCAACGCGCAAGCGAAGGAAGACAGCGCGGAGAACCTCATCGCGTTTCGCGGCGAACATGCCTTCGTGATCCTCAACCGCTATCCCTACACCAGCGGACACTTGATGGTCATCCCCTTCCTCCACAAGCCGAATCTCGAAGAATTGGATTCTGCCACGCGCGCCGAAATGATCGAATTGACTTCGCGTTGCACAACCGCCTTGAAAAATATCTACAACCCGCAGGGATTCAACGTCGGCGCGAACATCGGCGAGGCGGCGGGCGCGGGGGTGAAGGAACACGTCCACATCCACATCGTCCCGCGCTGGAAAGGGGACACGAATTTTATGTCTACGGTTGGGGAGACGCGTGTATTGCCAGAGGAACTTGAGTCAACGTATAACCGCGTGAAGAGTGAATTTGAGAAATCGTAACGGTAGGGGCGACCTGTCTGGGCAATCCACGTGTCATAAATTGCATGACGCCAATACTAACAATGGTCACGTTTGGCATTGGCGGGTTGCCCCTACTTCACGGAATATGGCAAAATTAATTTCTTTGATTTTTCTCGCGCTTGTCAGTTGCACGCCCTTAATTGCAACCAAACCTCCGCCAACGAATACCCCCGAGCCAACATCTCCCCCGCCGCCAACACAAACCATCGAACCTGTGCAAGTTGTAAATCCGCTCACGGGATTGCAGGTTGAAGACCCATCTTTGCTCGACCTCCCCGCGCTGCTCGTTTCGATCTCGCATTTCCCCGTCACCGCGCGGCCGCAGGCGGGCTTGTCGTTTTCGCCGCTTGTGTTCGAAATTTACATCACCGAAGGCGCGACGCGTTTCCTCGCAACGTTTTACGGCGAACTCCCCGCGCCCGAAGCGCCCGTCACTGGCGGGTGCGACACGCGCCGCGAAATTTTCACGCAAACAAATTTCATTCTCGGCAACCGCATCTGGCTCGACGCGAATCAAAACAACATGCAAGATGCGTGGGAGCGCGGCGTCGGCGGCGTGTGCGTCAACCTCTACGATGCGAATCTGAATCTGCTTCAACAGACGACGACCGACAGCAACGGCTATTACGGATTCAACGTCGGCGCGGGGACGTATCATGTCGCGGTGGCGAATCCACCGCAGTTGGAGTTCGCGCGGAAAAATGTCGGGGATGAGAGTCAGGATTCCGATGTGGACCCAGCCTCGGGGTGGTCTGACGCGGTGAACGTCGCATCCACGCTTCTCTCTCTGGATGTCGGCTTGATTCAGTCCAGCGACATTTCCTCCTCTGCGACTCTCCCCGAACCCAAGATCGGACCGATCCGTTCGGGGCGGCTTGTGTACGCCGACATCGCCGCCATGTTCACCAACTCGTGTTTGATCTACGCGCTCGCCTCGCCCGAAGTGCTGACGGAACTTCCGCAGTGCGCGCTGGTAACGCATGATATTCAGGGCGGCGGATACATGTACAACATAGACAACCTGCGCGAACTAGCGCAAAATTACAAAGAGCCGAAGGTGAAAATTGATTACACGAGCAACACATTTTCACGTGAGCCGCCCAGTGGAGGCGCGCTGGCTGATGAACTGCATGTGTTCATCGCGTATTTGAATCAATCGGGCTGGGAATACGACGCGCTCTCGCAAAGCTACTGGCGCTTTGTGGACAAGGCAAGCTCGGACACCGCAGGCATCTTGCGCCCCGAAGTAGACAGGCTCACGGGTCGTCAATTGCAATACCAGAATGTGATCGTTCTGTTTACTCGCCATGATGTTGTCTCCCCCACAAATTTGGATATTCATCTTGAAGCAAATCTAACAGGCGATGCGATTCTCTTCCGCGACGGATTGAAATATGATATCCGCTGGAGCACAGAGCTCAGCGAGGAGGAATTGCAGTCGGGTCAACGCAGACCGATTCGTTTTTTGTATGCGGATGGGAATCAATTAGTCCCGCTCCAATTTGGTCAGTCGTGGATCATCGTCGTTACCCCAGAAACCATGGTGACGGAAGAATCAACCGGCGACTGGTTGTTGCGATTCGCGCAACCCGCAGGGGCGAAATGATCCATGTCGTTGCGAGGAGATTGCTTCACCGCAACGACATGCTTATTCTCATGGATGTTCTATTTGATAAACGCGCCGAGATGATTGCCCACTTCCCGCTCGCTACCGGGGATATTGTCGTTCATCAACTTGTTCACCGCGCGCGGTTTGCCGTCTGCGCCTTTGACGATCATTGCCGAGGAGCCGCCGCCATCCAGCGCGACACCCGTGTACACGCTATGCGCCAGCAGAAGGTCTGCCAGTTCGGGGAAGGTGGCGCCTTCGCTAAACTCGCGCCCGTCCACCACCACGATCACGAGGTAACGCCCGTTCTGGCTGACGCCGATCGCCGTGCGCGGATCCATGCTGATGGATTCCAGCGAGGTAACCTTTTTGCCTTTCGTCACCAGGTACCGGTCGCCGGTGATCGCGTTGAATGCGGCGCCAGTTAATGAATCGAACGAAACCGCATTCTTTTTGCTGATGTACAGGATCGGGCGACCCGGCGCCTTGGCGGAATATTGCTTGCCGCGTGAAGCCGCCAGCCCAACGAGTTTGACCGGCTCGCCGCCACCCGCGCAATAGGTGGCGGGAGGATAGGTTGCCGGGTCGAGGGAGTAGAAACCATCCGCATTGATGGCGATGTGCAATTTGTTCTTCTCGAGGAACTTCGAAGTGGTTTGAGCGCACAAGAACGGTTCGGCGGCTCTCAACGGCGGCGTAACGAGAAATTCGAACGTCGCGCCTTTCAAATCCAGCGCCAGTGTGTGAGAAACCAAACGCCTCGGGGCGGAGCGCGTCTTGCGGTAATACAACACGCCCTTGAACAACTTCTGCATCGCTGAGGCGGGGGTTTTCCCCACATTGGTCAGGAACTGCCCCGATGCCCAGCCGGTAAACCCATCTGCTTTTTCGATCTTCTGCCAGCCGCCGGGGGACGTTTCCAACGACTTCACGGTTTCGCCCTTGGTCAGGTACCCGATCGCTCGAAACGACGATGAGGGTCCCTCGCGAACATTAAGCGTGGCGGCGGTCACTTGATACCAATCGTACTTTTCTTCTGAAACAGGCGGGGGCGCGGTGGTGGCTTCCAGATATTCTTTCGACGCCCAACCGGTAAACCCATCATACGAGCGCCTGACCTGATACCAATTCCCGTCGCTTGAGGTGTCGAGCCGTTGCACTACTTCGTTGCGGTACACCAAGCCAAGCGACCGATATTGCGCGCCCGGCCCCTCGCGCATGTTCAATGCGGATGCGGTAACCTTGAACCATTTCTCGTCACCCGGCGGAGGCGGCGGGGGTGGAGGGGCAGACGTCACGATCAGATATTGACGCGAGGACCAGCCCTCGAGTTTATCCGAGTCGCGGCGAATCTTCGCCCACGCCCCATCTGCGGAGATGGCGAGTCCTTTCACCACTTCATCCTGCTTCAACACCCCGACGACTCCAAACGTGACGCCGGCGCCAGAGCGGACGTTGAGCGCGGAGGCGGTGACCTTGTACCACACCGGTCCCGGAGGAGGCGGAGGAGGGGTACCGAGTTTGAAACGCGCGTTGAAAGCGGTTTGATCGCCGTTGAAATAATTCAAATCGATGCGCGAACTTTCCACACCGTACAAGTCCCCATCGCCGCTGTCGGTATATTGCCAGAACGTCCAGCCGTTGGTATCCCAGGGTTTTGGCACAAGCGGCGTGGATACGCCGTAGTTCGCAACCCAAAGGGGATATTGTTTGAAGTAGGCGAGGTTGGCGGCGTCGGTGTTGGGGTTAGGCGCGTTTCTCACCCAATAATAGTATGCGGTGTAAATGCCAATCTCGTGGTTGCCAACGCGCGACTTAATCCGCTCTAAAAATGTTTTCCAATGCCGCCAGCCGGTATAGGCGCCGCCGTAGGCTTCTTCAAAATCGGCGAACAACGGGAGATCGCCGAGGTCGCCGTCGAAAGCGGAATACCACAGGTCTGCCTGTTCGGTTGGGTTGGCGCGGCTGTCGTAAAACCAATAGGAGCCGCGCGGCAAGCCCACGGCTTTGGCGCCGGTCCAGTTATTTCTGAAATCAGAATCGATCCACACATTTTGTCCGGAGCGAATGACGACATACCCCGCCGATTGTTTCATCTTTCCAAAGTTAATTCCCTGCGGGGTGGTCTCGGCATCCTGATAGAAACTGACGTCTGGTCCAATTAGATTTGCCATGTATGACTCCTCAGTCGATAGTGCAAAGATATTTTACCAGCGAAGATGTCCGATTCAAAACCCTTTATAATGGCTCTCTGGGAATTGCCGTGATTGTTACGCCAGCAGTTGCACTGCTGGCGGGCGGCAGTGCAACTGCCGCCGGAACTGGCGGTTCATCACGGCAACTCGTAAAGACCCTTTATAATCGCCGCATGGATATCCCTGAGCGCGTCATCCCAGACTTCGAACTGCGCAAACAAAACGGCGAACGCGGCGCGCGCAAGCTCATTGCCTATCAAGGCATCGTCTACGATGTGACCGATTGCCCCAAATGGCGGCTCGACCTGCACGAGAATCTGCACTTCCCCGGGCAAGACCTCACCAGCGAACTCCCCGACGCGCCTCACGAAGAGGATGTATTCACCCGCCCGTGCGTGAAAGTCGTTGGCAGGTTGAAGCGTAGCGGAGATCCCGTCGAATGAAATTCGGATGGGGCTGGAAAGTTAAACGGGCGATGCAGAAACCCAGTTCCTCGAGCCCCGTTGGGCAGAATCGCCCGTGGACTGTCCCAGTCATATTATTTGCTTCGCTCGTCCTGCGTTGGATACTTGTCTTGCGCGGCGGTCAATATTATTTTTCAGACGAGGGGCGTTACGAAACCTCGCGAACATTGATCAATTTACTGCTTGCGGGGAAGTTCTCTTCCGCCTTTGCCCAACTCGTTACCGCTCCCGAACACCTGGGGTTCAAAATCCTCGGGATCATTCCGTCGCTTCTCGAACAGCTGACGCGCGAAAGCCTCGTTATCCCTGCTTTGTTTTTTAGTTTATTCTCCGTTTTCACTCTTTATCTCATATACAAAATCGCGCAACGCGCAGGCGCAACCGAGCGGGAATCTTTATTCGCGCTGCTCTTTGCCGCATGTAGCATGTCGCTCCTGTATTTCTCGCGGCATCTCGTTCCGTACGACACCGCCATGACCTTCGGCTTGCTCGCTGTATTCATTGCCCTTACGGAAAGACCGTCGCCGAAGACCTCCCTGCTTTGCGGCGCCTCGGCGTTTCTCTGCTTCATCACGTACAACGGATATTGGTCGCTGGCGGGGCTGGGGATGTTGATTCACATTTTTCGAAACAACAGTATGGCAGGCGAATGGGTTCGCAAAGCATCCCTGGCGGCAGTTGGATTCGCCCTGCCCGCCATCTTGCTGTTCCTCCTTGCCTTGCTTGCAGGAACCAATCTGCTCGCTGAGTATCGCGTTTTTTCAACGACCGTCAGCCAGGGGAGTTTCGAAGAGGGCTGGAGTCTTCCGTTTGAATATTTCTGGCGCGCGGAACATTGGCTGTTCGTTGCATGGATCGCGTTATCGATTCTTGCAGTTGCGCAGGCAGTCAAACGAAGAGATAATTCTTCGCTTCTCTGGGCAGGATGTATCGCCTTTCTTTACGCCTGTCTTGTAATCCCATCTGTCTATCTCCATTCTTTCGTCGTCTACGGCAGGCTGGCGCGACAGATGCTTCCGTTCCTCCTCCTCCTCTCCGCCAGCGGGCTTGGTCATCTCGAACAAAATTTTTCTTTCGGGGGGAAACTCACGCGGGCAGTGATGTTAATCGTCATCCTCCAAGCCGCGTGGAATTACAAAGCCTCTTTCGGCTTATCGTATCCAAGAGATTTTGCATGGGAGGCGCAAACACTCCAACCTGATTTCCACTTTTCAGAAAAAAGATTGATCTTCGGCGCTCCAACGCTCTGCCAAAACAACGGATTCGTCATCGAGAATGTCAAGCGATTTGAGGCGCCGCCTGAACCTACTCCTGTGATCGAAGGGAAACTCTTGCTCTCCGCGTTGCATCCCGATAATTTCCTCCCGTATCAATTGGAAGGCTACACGCCCGAACAGCGGCAGATATTCCACGAACGCCAGCCTGAAATGAGATTTTATAAGGCGGAGGATGAGTTCATGTCGGAGAGCAATCCCGTTTGGACAACGATGAAGAATTGTGTAGTGAAGGAATAAGAAAAACGATGTGGATTCCCGTCAACCCCGATTTTAGTTTTGCGTGGAAAGATATTGACGATTACCAGAAAGGGATTGAAAGCGGAATCATACGCCAGGAATGGGTTCTGGAAATTGAAATCGCAAAGCAAGAGATTTTCGAAAAGATCGAGCGTCGCAAATATCCCTTCGACGGCTCATGGCTGAACTGGAAACCTGATCCCAACTGGTCACCGCCCATGCTCCCCGAAAACTGGGACGTGCTTTAGTCACCCTTCAACGCCTCAGGCTCGGTTACACCACCCCCATCGCGCACCCATCCGCGCGCGGATCGCTGCCTGCGCACAACACGCCTGATTCGGCATCCCGTAGAATCACCTGTCCCCTGCCGAACAGGGCGCGTTCATAACCAGAGACAGAATATACGGGGTGCCCCATCTTTTCCAAACCTGAGAATGTTTCCTGCGTCATTCCCTCTTCAATCGCAACACGCCCGCCCGATTCGTCCACGTCAATGCAAAAGCGCGGACGATCTAGCGCGGACTGGGGATCGAGTCCATCATCTACCAAAGCTGACAACACTTGGACGTGTCCCTGCGGCTGCATGAATCCGCCCATGACGCCGTAGGAGGCGTATAGAGATTCTTCAACTTCACTATTTGAACCGCTAAGCCCGCTAAGGCTTGCACTGAGTTTTATCGAAGTGTCGCTAAGGTTTTCTAAATTCTTCGCGCTCTTTGCGTTCTTAGCGGTGAGTCTTGTCACCATCGCAGGAATAATCGTGTGATACGGTCTTTTGCGCGGGGCGAGCGCATTCGGGTGATTCTCATCTAGGCTGAAGTTGTGTCCGCGATTTTGCAGGGTGAAGCCCCAACCTTTCGGGACAATGCCTGTGCCAAATCCCATGTAGTTGCTGTTGATGAACGAGCAGGCGTTGCCGAATTTATCCACGACACTGAGGTAGACGGTGTCGGAGGAGGAGACGGGGAAACCGCGCTCGATGTTGCGTATTGCGGCCTGCGTATTGATTAGCTTGCGGCGTTCGTTTGCATATTCTTTCGATAACAATTCTTTCACGGGGATATTTGAAAACTTTGGGTCAGCCACATACCAACTTGAATCGGCGAAGGCAAGCCGCATGGCTTCGATCATCAAGTGCATCTTTTCAACGGAGAGCGATTCGAGTGAAGCTAAATCGAATCCTTCGAGTAGATTCAACGCGATCAACGCGGTGATGCCCTGTCCGTTGGGCGGACATTCATAGACTCGATAACCGCGATAGTCCACCGAGATCGGTTCTTCCCACGTGGATGTGTGCGACGCGAGATCATCCATCGTCAAGCATCCGCCCGCTTCTTTCAACACGTTGACGATTGATTCGGCAATTTCACCTTGATAATACGCCGACTTGCCTCCACTTGCGACAGTTTCAAATGTTTTCGCCAAGCCCGGGTTGCGGAAGATTTCTCCCGCGTTGGGTCCGCGCCCATCAATCGTTAACTCGTGTCCGTTCAATGCGGATTTCAATTGTCGTTCCACGCCGCGTTCCCAAAAATAGGATATAATCGGAGCGACCGGAAAGCCGTCGCTTGCGAGTCGAATCGCGGGCGCGAGAATCTCAGCCATCGAAAACGAACCGTGTTTTTGAATCAAATCACACCAGCCGGCGCACGCGCCTGGGACTGTCACCGTATACGGATGGAACGGGGGAATCGAAGATGCGAATCCGCCGGTCTTTAGCCGATCAAGCGTAAGGGCGGAAGGAGCGCGTCCCGATCCGTTGAGGGCAGTGACTCGTTTCGTATCCGCAGAAAAATACAGCGCGAACATGTCGCCGCCAATTCCAGTGGAGGTTGGCTCGGTCACGTTGAGCGCCGCGCCCGCCGCCACAGCCGCATCCGCCGCGTTGCCTCCGTTTGAAAGAATCTCCAAGCCAGCGGCTGTCGCGAGAGGTTGTGATGTCGCGACGATTCCATTTGTCGAATACACAGGCGAGCGATGGGATGAAAAATTCAGCATGTTGTGTGAACCTCTTCTTGAGCTATTTTCGTAGATGGATGTGATGGTATCATAAGCCAACCCACCCTCAAAGGAACACATGGATTCAACTTCAAAACCCATCCCCGAAAATTGGGCGCGCCCATTCTTCACCATCTGGACCGGGCAGGCGCTTTCGTTGTTCGGTTCGTCGTTAGTTCAATTCGCGCTCGTGTGGTGGCTGACGAAAGAGACCGGTTCCGCCACCGTGCTGGCGACCGCAACCTTGGTGGCGCTGTTGCCCCAGATCGTTTTCGGGCCGTTCATCGGCGCGTTGGTTGACCGCTGGAACCGCCGCCTGATCATGATCGTGGCAGACGGGAGCATCGCGCTTGCGACCGCGTTTCTATTTTATCTGTTCGCCGCCGGTCAAGTTCAGATTTGGCATATCTACGTTGTGATGTTCATCCGCTCGCTTGGCACAGCGTTTCATTCGCCCGCCATGACCTCGTCCACCTCATTGATGGTTCCCGATAAACATCTTGCGCGGTTGGCTGGCGCAAATCAATTACTGCAAGGCTTGGTCGGCATTGCCGCGCCTCCGCTGGGCGCGTTGTTGCTCGAAGCGTTTTCCACCGAAAACGTTTTGCTGATTGACATCACAACCGCCATGCTTGCCATCCTGCCGTTGTTGTTTATCCCTGTGCCGCAACCCGCGCGCGGCGCGCTCCAAGAGAGATCCACGTACTGGGAAGATCTGCGAGAAGGTTTCCACTATGTTGTGCGCTGGCGCGGACTGCTCGGCGTGACCATCCTTGCCATGATCCTGAATTTCATAATCACGCCAAGTTCCGCGCTTCTCCCGCTTGTGATCACGAAAATTTTCAACGGCGGCGCGCAGGAACTCGGCTGGTCCGAAGCGCTGTTCGGTATCGGCATGATCGCGGGCGGAATTTTGCTCGGCGCCTGGGGCGGATTCAAACGCCGCATCATCACCTCGTTATGCGGCGTGATCGGCATCGGTATCGGATGCGTCATGACCGGGCTTGTGCCAGCGGATAAGTTCTACATCCTGCTCACTGCCAACTTCATCATAGGCTTTATGCAAGTGTTTGCCAACGGTCCCCTGATGGCGATTTTGCAATCCACCGTCGCTCCCGATAAACAAGGACGGGTCTTCTCGCTCCTCGGCGCGGGCGCAACAGCGATGATGCCGCTCAGCCTGCTTGTCTCCGGTCCCATCGCCGACCAATTCGGAATCCGTTTCTGGTTCATCTTCGGCGGCGCGGTCTTCATCCTCATGACCTTCATCGCGTTCTTCGTCCCTGCGATCATGAACATCGAAAATAACCACGAAGCGGCGCTGACGCCCGTCGTTGAATAACTCGTTATTAACTCTCATGTGATGTAGCTTTGCTTTTGCTGTTAGCCATCCACGAATGTCGGCGCCCCAATTCGTTTATTCGCGCATTCGTAGACGGTAATCAATCCTGCGAAAGAAAATCTCTCGACCAGAAGCGATCTCGCGTAAGGTGAGTTATTAATTCACCTTACGCTGTTTTGCAAGAAACGCTCATTCTCCCTCACCACTTCGGCAAGCTCAGTGCGACGCCTAACCCTCTCCCGAAGAGAGAGGGAACAGACTCCCTTCTCCAACGGGAGAAGGGCTGGGGATGAGGGTGCGTAACATCAGTTATTAAAATAAAAACAGAGTCACCTCGCGGCAACTCTGTTCATTTCGCAAAACTTAAGCCAGAGGCTATGTCTTACGAGACGGGTACCACATTGGCGGCTTGCAGACCTTTCGGACCGTCCTCGACGGAAAACTCCACCTTCTGTTCAGCCTCCAACTTGCGGTAGCCATCGGACTGGATGGCGCTGAAATGAACGAACACATCCTCGCCATTCTCACGGCCGATAAAGCCGTAGCCCTTGGTGGCATTGAACCACTTGACCGTACCAACAAATCTATCTGACATCGTACAACATCTCCTGCTAAGAATATTTTATGCCCGATCATGGCGCCGTAACGCCACAAGCCAGACACGTGAGCGCAAGATTATCACGCCTGATTTTGCATGTCAAGACTCGGATTCAATCGCTTTCGGAGAACGGCAAATCGCGATGCAAGATGAAACCACGGAGGCGACCAACGCGTCTCAAACTGGGCATTGCGGATGACCTTCCGCATCCCATCCGGACCTTCAAACTGCTCCAACCGTAGGAGGCTTCTCCCCACCTCGAACGCCGCATGCGCGTCCGAACCAACTGTGCCAGCAATGTTATGCTCCTCTGCAAACTGCTTTGCCGCGCGGTTGAAGCGCGGAACCATACACCGCGAATTGTAGATTTCGATCGCATCCACATATGGCAAAATGTCGAGTAAATCATCCTCCGCCCAGCCACCCTCGCGGAATTCATCAAACGGATGCGACACGCTGATGAACGCGCCTTGCTCTTTGAGCCGCTGAATCGTCTCTTGCGGAGTCAACCTCGCCGGAATCTCCTCCATCACGAACGCCGCAAGGATTTCCCCGCGCGTGGTGAGAATCTCCTCCCCAACGATGACCAGTTCCGGGTCCAGAGCCTGAGCCGCCCGCGCGCCCGCGATTGTGTTGTGATCGGTGACGACGACGCGGTCAATGCCCTTGCGGCGGCACGTTTCCACGAGATCGCGCGGATGCGTCAGCGAATCCTTCGAGGCGATGGTGTGGCAGTGAAATTCAAGGTGTAACATATCTCCGATTTTACCGTGCCGGGTCAGTGGCACAATGAGAGGTTTTGGAATAAAATTCAAACCTATGGGCGATACCCCGATCTATAAGAGGCCGTGGTTTTTTATCTTTTTTTGGTTGTCTGTGCTTGTAATCGCCTATTTATGGGAGATCGTCCGAGCAGGTGGATTTCAACTCAACCAGGTGCGAATCCTCTTCGATGCGTTGTGTTTATTTCCCATCCTGCTACTTATGTGGATGGCATTTTTCTCGCAATTCGTCTTGCCGCTGACCAAAACCGGCGACCGTTGGAGAATCTTTACACGCGTGCTTAGCCGCCTTGTTGGGGTAAAAGGACCTGCCATATTTATCAAGAACGGCAAACAGGAGAAAGAACCAGGGGAAGAAGATCGAAAAGGCAAAGGAGTGCTATGGCTTGATTCCGCCAGCGCGGCGGTCACTCGAACCGAAACGAAGATTCAACGAACGCTGGGGCCGGGGTTTCACTTCATTGGCAAAAAGGAAACCATTGCCGGCACTGTAGATTTGCATATTCAAAATCATGCAGTCGGGCTTAACGGTCAGGAAAAACCATTCGCTGAAAAAGCGGAAACTCAATCAGACGAGGAATATAAACAGATACAAGACCGGCGAGCGCAGGTCAGCGCATGGACAAGAGATGGGATTGAAATTGTTCCAAATATTTCAGTGACGTTCCGAATCGACACAGGCTTTCCCGAGGAAGGTCAGCCCGGCTCGCGGTTTGGCTATCGCAGCGGCGTAACCCCGAAAGACAAGAAGAACGAAAAAGCGGACCAGGAGTCCATCCGAAGGGCGGTCTTGGGCGAAAGTATCAACCCAAATTACAACCCGGAATCGCCCCGTTACCGCGTGGCGTGGAACCAACTGCCCGCCATGCTTGCGGTGGATATATGGCGCGAGTACGCTTCCAAATTTACGTTGAGTCAATTCTTCGAACCCTGCGTCGAGATGCCGCCCCCGTACGAAGCGCCGGTGGCGCCCACAGAAGAAGAGATCGACCCGCTTACGCGGGCGATTCAAATGAAAAGCGGGCGCGAATCATTCCAAATCGCGCTTGCGCGAATCTTGCGCGTGGCAAACCATATCATCTCAAGATCGATCGCGTGGTTGGAAAAACGCCCCCCTAGTTCGTCAACAAAACACCCCCCTATCCCCCCTCCGCAACCGCCATCGCCGGAAACGAAAACGGTAAAGAAAACCGCCTTGCAAGCAATCAATGAAATGGTTAAGGCGCGGTTGACTCAGGAATTTGTCGAACACCTTGATCAACACGGCGTTTGGGTGGAAGGGCATGTTCCAGAATTGAGCAGGGAATTTCAACGACTGCAAGGACGCGGGTTAAAAGTGATTAGCGTCAGCATTAACAATCCTCGATTGAGCGACACCGTGGACCAAGCGATCATTGGTAAATGGCAGGCGGGCTGGTTGAAATACGCAAAGGACGAACAAAATCGAATCAACAAAAGGCGCGAGTTACATGAAACAGCCGCGCAAGACCGGGCGATTCAGGAGTATGGGGTGTGGCTCGGTGAAGGAATCATGCAGGCGCCTCCCCCCGATATGAAAAATACGCTGAAAGCCCTGCTGAAGCGCACGCGATCCATGATCATTCGATCGGACGGCATCCGTCGCAAAATGGCGACTGAGTTACAGTATCTTGAAGATATCCTGCGCTGGATCGAGGTCAACGGGCGATGAACAACTCAAACGCGCCTGAATCGGCTTTACAGAGCGAATATCGCCTCTTCCGCGAGGGAACGGCGCGTCTCGCCAACGCGTTTTTGAACCGGTTTTTCGATCTCTCGTCGCGCGCCGCCCGCAGACGATTCTCGGCGCTTGTGCTCTTGTTCTTCCTCAGCGGTTTTTCGCTCAGCCTCTTTAATTACTCCATCACCGAATGGTTCGCGCACGTTCAAGATCTATTGTACTATTTGCTTAACCCCGCGTATCGAGTTGATTATCTCGGGAGCCCTTTCGGGAATTTATTGTTGTTTTTAATTCAAGTGTTCATCGACCCGCGAAACCTCCGGTTAATTCCCCTCCTGCTTGCCCCCTATTTTATTTCGATTCAAGTTGCCGCCATCTATTTGGCGGATATATTCAATCTTGAGGAATCTCAAGTTCCCGTTGCGCGCCGGCATATTCGAGAAGTGGCGCTTGGCGGCAGCGATGAAACGATTCGTTTTAAAGAGGGCGCGATCGTCGAGGAGAGTAAAAAATCAGCCAATTTTCTCATCGGTGGACCGGGCAAAGTTGTGGTTGAGTTGGACACGGTGGTCGTGTTCGAACTCCCCGACGGCACGCCGCGAGTGATCGGTCCCACCGGCAACGAGAAAAAGCATCAAGTGATCATCGAAGGGTTTGAAAGGTTCAGGGAGGCTTTCAACCTGCGCGAATTTTTCGTTGAGTTACGCGATATGGGCGAAAAATTCAAATCGGTGACAAGTCGAAGCAAAGACGGCATTCCTGTTTCGGCAACCGATGTTCGTTTTGCCTTTAGTATTGACCGCAAGGAGGAAGATGGCAAAGCCAAAACCGATCTGCCATACTCATATACCGACGAGGCAGTTACAACCCTGGTGTATAACGCCGCCTCCAAGGTGACCAATGAGTATGATAGACCGTCGGTCTTCGAGTCGGATTGGGTAAAAAATATGACCAGCCTGGTTCATGGGGAATTAGGCAAATTCATGGCGCAACGAAACCTGACCGAGTATCTGGCGAATTTTGGCATCCCGGAAGTGGATGTGGCAACAAAACGGGAAGAGGCGATCTCGCGAGAGATGCGAAGTCTAATGCCAAAAGGCGAATCCCCGCCTAACGCTGGCACAGTGCCTGAGGTGCCGGAATTCGTTCCGCGCCCGAAGATCACTCGGCTATTCTCTGAGTTGGAAAGTGAATTCGCAAGCCTTGCAAAGCGACGCGGCGTCAAATTGCACTGGATCGGCGTCGGCACCTGGACATCGCAGGTTGAAAAAGTCATCAGCGAGCACATCGATGCCTGGAAACTATTCATCGAGACCAACAGGCTAGACTCGAGCAAGGCGCTCGAAGGGTTGAGTCGCGACACTTCCTCGGAAAAATTTGCGGGGTTAATTCAAGAGATACCGATCGCGTCGTATGAGCAGGCACTGAACAAAACGCGCGCTTCGAATCCTGTGATGTTCATTGTATTGAAAGATTATCGGAAGTTTTTAATTCAGGCGAGCGAAATTTGGAGCAACAAAGGCGAAACGCCTCCCACCTCGATTACCGAAGCGATCCAGCATTTGAATCGTTTTGTGTTCCGCGTTGGGAACAACCCGCCGCCAGACGATGCGGAACAGGGGAACGATAACCCTCCGCCGAGCGGGTAATACACGAAAGGACAAAACGAATGGAAGAGAAAAAATATTCAGCCAACGTAAGCCGAGCCTACCGGGCGGGTTTACCTATCGTCGCGCTTGAGTCGACGGTCATCACACACGGCTTGCCGCGCCCGCACAATTTGGAACTCGCGCAGGATATGGAGCGCGCAGTGCAAGAGGAAGGCGCGACGCCAGCCACAATCGCGTTTTTGGATGGGGAATTGCATATCGGCTTGAACAGCGCGGAATTGAAGAGACTCGCCAACGAGAAAGACACTTACAAAGTCGGTCCGCGCGATTTTGCGACGGTGATCACAGAAGAGGCTTGCGGAGGCACGACCGTTGCGGGGACGATGCTTGCCTGTAAACACGCGGGGATCAAAGTCTTTGCCACCGGCGGAATCGGCGGCGCGCACCGCGAATCATCCTTCGACATTTCAGCCGATCTGCAAGCGTTGGCGACTATCCCGATGATTGTGGTTTGCGCGGGCGCGAAGGCGATCTTGGATCTGCCTGCCACGTTGGAATACCTGGAAACGAACGGGGTGCCGGTCGTCGGCTATGGGACGGATGAATTCCCCGCGTTCTACTCCCGCGAAAGCGGTCTGGAGGTGAGCGCAACGGTTGACACTGCGGAAGATGTGATCGAGTTTGCGAAGGCGCATTGGAACGCGGGCATGCAGAGCGCGGTCTTGGTGGCGAATCCGATTCCGAAGGGCGAGGCAATTTCCAAGTCCGAGATGGACCCGTTGATCGAGAAGGCATCCAAAGAGGCGCAGGAAAAGGGAATCCACGGAAAGGAAGTTACGCCGTTTCTCCTCCAGCGCATCAATGAGTTGACAAAGGGGAAATCCATGCGCGCAAATTTGGCGTTGTTGCTGAACAACGCGCGGCTGGCGGCGCGCATCGCCCGCGCATGGCGCGCAAGCGAACGACGTAAGGTGGCATGAACCTGCGAAGTACCGCTTCACCGCTGAGCGATGTATAATTTGTTTCGCAAGGTAAATATTCGCCAAGGAAACACAACATGGCGCTGTCATTTGAATGGGATGAAGAAAAAGCCCGGAGCAATTTCAAGAAAAAGCGGCGCTGGCAGAACGCAGGATATATGAAGAACAAATCAAATAAAACCAAAAAAATCGGCGAAATGCGCGCGGAATACAATTTTAGTGGTGGCGCGCGCGGCAAACACGCGGCGGCATATCGTCAAGAACATTCCGTTACCATTCACAAAAAGGATGGAACAACTGTCGTGCAGAATTTCAAGTTGGAGGAAGGGGCAATCCTTCTGGAGCCTGACGTGCGCGAATATTTCCCCGATGCAGAATCGGTGAACAAAGCCTTGCGGACATTAATCGCTATTGCGCCGAGAAAGCGCGGCAAGTTGCGCGCATCCAGTAAAATCGACATTCCTCACCCTTGACATTTTAGAACAATTGTTCTAAACTCGACGCCATTGTCACCCATTCGACAAAGGAGGTCGAGATGACCACGTACCGTAGAAATGCAGGGGATGGATTGCTCGCCCTGTTCCGTGATCTCACCCGTGGGCGTCGCTTCAATCGCGGCGCGGCGTGGGGCATGATGATCATTGGCGCATTGCTGGCTTTCGAGATTTTCAACTTCAGCACCACCCAATTCGCCCTCGCCGACGTGCTCGGCAACCTGTCTTTCGCTGGGATGCGCTGGGCAACCGTCCTCGCCATTGCCTTCTGCGGCATCGACTTTGCCGGCATCGCCCGCATCTTCACCCCCGAACAAGGCGCCGACGAGCCAAAGGAAATCTATTACTTGTTCGGCGCGTGGTTGCTGGCGGCGGCATTCAATGCTTCACTCACGTGGTGGGGCGTTTCGGTGGCGATCGTCAACCACTCGAGCCTCTCCGGCGGGGCGGTAATTAGCAATGAGTCCATGACCAAAATCGTGCCGATCTTCGTTGCGGGAATGGTCTTGCTCATCCGCGTGCTGATCATTGGCACGTTCTCTGTCGCGGGTGATCGCATGTTCAGCACGGACGAGAACCGGGCTCGCAACAACTATCCCCGCCCACAGGAACAAACGTATCGCCCGGCGAGCCAACCGTCGCTCCGCCCCGCGTCCAGTTTGAATCGCCCGGTGCAAACCACTCAAAATCAAGCCTATCGCCCCACGCCCAAACCCGCGCAACAAGCGTCCTTCATGCGGGCTGAGCCAACTTATCATTCGGTCAACGAACCGAGTAGCGACCGTTCCCACAACGCGTAACCCTTCGACTACGTTCGTCGCTACCGCTCCTCGCTCCGCTCAGGGCGATGCAATGACAAATAACAACTGAATAATCCGAACTCATTTCGAGCTCGGGTCCCTGAATCAAAATTAAAGGAACCCACCATGCCCCGCGCTCGCTCACAACAATACGACGATTGGCAAACAGCCGCGGCAGATAACAATGCAAGCGGCTGTTTGTCTTTTTATGCCTTACCGCCTCTCGCCGTGATTTTGATCGCGTGCTTGCTTGCCGCGCTCGCGTCGAACCTGCCGATTCAAACCTCCGCTTCGCCCATCGTTCAGCCTGTTTCAATCGCTTCGACCACTTCAAACGGACTCTCCCCCATCTTCACGCGGGAGGTCCAATACTGGGGGACTAACATCATCCGCTGGGCAAACGCTTCTTCTCTGGACCCCAATCTGGTCGCCACAGTGATGCAGATCGAATCGTGCGGCGACCCGCGCGCGTTGTCGCGCTCCGGCGCCATGGGACTCTTCCAAGTGATGCCGTTCCACTTCCACTACGGCGAAAACGGATTCGATATTGAAACCAATGCCCGGCGCGGGCTGGAGTATTTGTCGAATTCACTCCAAACCGCCAACGGGAATCCGCGCCTTGCGCTGGCTGGCTACAACGGCGGCATTGGCGTCATCGGCATCGACGAGTGGGCATGGCACGCAGAGACGCAGAGATACGTCCGCTATGGCGAACCAATTTACAATGACGCGCGAGGCGGGTTTTCATCCAGCATATCTCTCGATGAGTGGTATCAAAATTATGGCGCGGGGTTATGCCGCCAAGCCGCGCAGAGGTTGGGACTAGATAACTAGGAGCTTGTCGAAGAGCAGGATTGAGAGTCGTAAAAAGAAAATTTGAACCGCGAAGAGCGCCAAGAACGCGAAGTTTAAAAGGTTTTCTTGGCGATCTTCGAACGCTTCACGGTAAAAAAGATGCCGCCCCGGTTCACCGACAGCCTGCTAGGAAACTATATAACCAAGAAACTAAATCGCCGGCAACCAAATTGCAAACGCGGTGCCTTGCCCCTCTTTTGAATTGACTTCGATTCTTCCCCCGTGACGCTCCACGATCCAATTGGCGATGGAAAGCCCAAGCCCAAAGCCGGCGGCTCTTCCACGCGCGCGCGATTTTTCGGCGCGATAGAACCGCTCGAAGATGTGAGGCAGGTCTTCCGCTGGGATGCCCGGTCCCGTGTCGCGGCAAATGACGCGCCCCTGTTCGCCGATTCGTTCGAGGCTCAGGAACACATCGCCGCCATGGGGGGTGTATTGAATTGCATTTGCCACAAGATTGATGAAGACTTGTTTGAGCCGGTCGCGGTCGCCTTTGACGATGACTTGATCGATCTCGTTGAGGTGCAAATGAACTTTGTTTCCAGCCAGCACGCTCATTTCCTGAAAGACTTCGGTGACGAGCATATCAAGCTCCACCGGCTTTTCGACGAGCGCAAGTTTGCCCGATTCAGCCTGCGCGAGCAAAAGCAAACCGCCCACCAGGCGCGAGAGGCGTCCCGCTTCCTGGTCAATGCTGGTCAGCGACTCTTCGTCAAGGCTTTTCATGCGGCGCATGAGGTCAGCGTTGCCTTTGATCACCGTGAGCGGCGTGCGCAGTTCGTGGCTCACATCGGCAAGCAGGCGTTGCTGTGATGTGAACAACGCTTCGAGTCGCTCCAGTGTTTGATTGAACGAATCGACAAGACTGCCAATTTCATCGGCGGGTCCATCGTAGGGAATGCGCCGCGAGAGATCATCGGCGCGATTGATCTGCTCTGCCGCCAGCGAGATGGATTTTAGAGGGCGGAGCGTTTGTCCAAGCGTCAACCAGGCGGCGTTTGCCGAAAATAGAATCGCAACGATCCAGATCACCGCGAGGGTTTTCGTCAATCCCAAACGCGCGGCATCGACTACATCCAGATTGACCGCGATTTGAAGCGTGCCGATCCTTCGCTCATTTTGTTCGAGGGGAACACTGACCACGCGCAGGTGAACCCTGCCCGCCTGCATATCTTGAAAGACCGGGGTCGCGAGGCGCAAACCGACGGGGTCAAACGGGCGTTGGTCGGTAAATCCTTCCAGTGTGCGCGAGCCTGTCTGCGCAGCGCCGCCCAATTCCCAGATCTGCACATAGACATCCGACCGAAGTTCAACCGTCTCAAGGTTGCCTTCGAGTTCGTCCAGTTCGCCGACGTTAATTCCGCTGATGATCAACCCTGCGGCATTTTCAAGCGTGTTATCGATCTGGTCGACCAGGACAGCGTTAAAAACAAAAATTGCCGTCGCGCCAAAGACAAGCAAAACTCCGCCTGTAACAATCGCGTATAGCAGGGTCAGGCGGAGGCGAAGGGACATTTCGATTTACGATTTACGATTTACGATTGGCGATTGATGTTTTGCAAACTTGCTCATTTGCTCGCTTGCCCATCTGCCTCACGGATTTTCCCTCATCACATACCCAACCCCGCGCACGGTGTGGATGAGGCGAACCTCGCCCTCAGTTTCCAATTTCTGCCGCAGGTAGCGGATGTACACTTCCAGCACATTGCTCTCGCCGCCAAAGTCGTAGCCCCACACGCGGTCGAAGATCACTTCGCGCGTCAACACTTGTTTCGGATGCCGCAGGAATAACTCAAGTAGTTCATATTCTTTCGCCGTCAACGAGATCGTGCGATTTACACGCGAGGCTTGGCGCGTGCCGGTATCGAGCGAAAGATCGGCGAATTTCAAAACAGGGATTCGCTCCGGCTGAGTACGGCGCAACAACGCCCTCACGCGCGCCAGCAGTTCATCCAAATTGAACGGCTTGACCATGTAATCATCCGCGCCCGCGTCCAAGCCCTGAATGCGATCCTGCACAGTGTCTTTTGCAGTCAACATCAAAATCGGAATCGAACCGCCCGTGCGCAAACGATGGCACACTTCCAACCCGTCCATGCCGGGCAACATCCAATCCAAAATCACAAGATCGGGCGTGTGATCGCGCGCAAGGATCAGCCCCATGCGCCCATCGGTCGCCGAATCCACGGTGTAGCCTTCATACGCGAGTCCGCGTTGAAGCAGTTTGAGAATCTGCTGGTCGTCTTCGATGATCAAAATTCGTTCGTTCATGGCAAAACTCCTGAACAGAATATACCATAATTTGATGGGCGGATTCAACGCGCGGTTCGCCCTCGACGGGGAAACTTGATTCGCCCGCGGAATCTTTCATCGCCGCCCCGGCATTTTCGCAACCATGCCATTGACAACTTAAACTCGGCGCGTATAATCGTGTCAACAAGACAGCGTGAAGGCAAGTACTCATTGAACCGTTCAGAGAGCCATCGGGTCTCGATACGGCGAAGAACTCGCCTACTCGACCAACAGTGCGAGATGGTCGGACAGATGACGAAATCCACTTCACCACGTCGTTCTCGCAGGGATTTATCGTAGTGACGACTTCAGTCGTGCTATAAATCGTAAGAGAATCGGACTTCGCCCGTTATCGCGAACCCAAGAAACCCCCTCCCAGCCTCCCCCCAAATTCAATACCAGAATCTGGGTAGGCACAAAACCTTCCCATTTGAATTTGGGGGAGGCGCTCCGAAGGAGCGGTGGGGGTAAAAGCAGGTGGCACCACGAAACGCCCCTTCGTCCTGCACACGGACTGGGGCGTATTCTTTTATCTGCACTCGGAGGTGTAACATGTTGGATATCAATCTAATCCGCGAAAAGCCGGACCTTGTCCGCGCGGCGTTGAAGAACCGCCAGATGGACGCGTCTCCCATTGATTCGATTCTCAGCCTCGACGAAAAACGCCGCGCCCTGCTCACAGAAGTGGAGCAGTTGAAGGCTGAGCGCAATACGGTCTCGAAAGAGATTAGCAAAATGAAAGATGCGGCGGAACGCGAAAAGAAAATCGTCGCGATGCGTGAAGTGGGCGACAAGATCTCAGGGTTGGACAAAGAGGTGGAAAATGTCGAGGCGGAGTTAACGCGGTTGACGAGCGCCCTGCCCAACGTCCCGGATGAACG
>CASGHD010000211.1 GCA_949319575.1 uncultured Anaerolineales bacterium
TTCAACTGCCGAACTAACATCTACAACACGCACGCGGAAATAAAACCTGCCCACGTTCAACGACCCGCGATTGGATGCGACCGCCGCGTGCTCAGGCTGCATATTTTGCGCCATCCGCCCGCGCCGTTTGAAATCCGTCCATGCGGAGAGCATTTCGAGTACGCGATAGGTTTTGCCCTCCCAGATGAATCCGTTCGGGCAGGTGGGACTCTTCTCCAGCGTGGGAGGGGAATCGAAGATGGGTTGGATGGGTTGGTCGAGGAAGTGGAGGGGAGAATAATCAGTCAAGTTCAAATTTTATGTGGGTCACTTGCTTGTAGATCAGCGAGCAACGCCTTTCGCATCGGATGATCTTTCATCCAGTTTCGTTGTTAAAACGAGTTTTCCGCGGGTGTGTCTCGTTCCTGCTTTCGCTAACGCATCCATTCCTTCTAAAAAAGGATATACGTTTTCAATGGTTAATTGAAATTCGCCGGAAGCGATCCGCCTCAACAAGTCTGATAATTCATCGGCTACATCGGCAGTATAGGGAATCTGCTTCAGTATGATGCCTCTTACGGGTACAAATTGATCGCCGGAGACCGCTACGATTTCGCCGCCATCTTTCACGACTGCCTGGCTATCGCTGGCTGTACCCGGTTGGGTGGCAATAGCCGCGTCAACGCCTCCGGGGTACCGCTCCGCAATCTGTTCCTGCCAGTCGTTATCATGATAATCAACCACTTTCTCCGCTCCCAAAGAACGCATGTACTGATGGTTTTTGGCTGACGCAGAAGCGGCGACTCTATATCCCCGAGCCGCCGCTATTTGAATAGCAAGCGTTCCGATAGCGCCGGAACCCCCGGCAATGAAAAGACTGTCGCCGGGCTGTAAGTCTAAAGCCCGGAAGGCTTTGATGGCGGTGTTGCCGGCAACCGGAACAGCGGCGGCTGTCTCGAAAGACATAGACTCGGGGATACGCAAAATTAAGGAACCGTCGGCTACCACCGTATATTCAGCCCACGTTCCGCCTTTGGGCTGCATGGCATTGACAAAAGTAATTCGCTCGCCCGCTTTGTAGTTGGTAACCGCTCTGCCGATTTTTTCGACAACGCCAGCCGCCTCAATGCCGATCGTGTATGGGAAGCGCGCATTCGGCGGGAAAAAATATCCGTCGTGGATACCAACGCCTATCGCCATCACTTTTACCAATAGATCGTTTACGCCGACTTCTGGTTGAGGAAGATCCACTAATGCTATGTTGCCATTTGTGTGTATGGCGAATGCCTTCATAAAGAACTTCCTGTGTTCAGTCAACTTTAGACTTTATAGGGATCACTGGCTTGTAGATAAGCGATTAACATCCCTTTTCGTGGGTGATCCTTTATCCATTCGCGGACCTTCTTGATCTGATCATAATCATCCGCGCCGAATTTTTCCAGATAGAGTTTTTCCATGTGATTCCGCGCCTCACTTGAGCGGATATCCTCCTGCCACGGACGGGTAAAGAACTCGTTGACGTTGTCATGCAAGCCCAGTTCGATAAGCGCGTCCCATTCGTGCTTGTCGAACCAGATGCCGTTGCAATGACCGCAACGATCAAGATGGAAATCTGTATCCGCCAGAATTTTATATCTGCCCATGATATGACCCGAATTGGGGCAGAGTTTCAATTCATCTACATCCCAGGCGGGGTCAATTTTTATTTCGGCAGACTTGCGAGACTCCGTTTCACCGCTTCCCTTGCGCCACGCAAGATAGGCGTTTGAGTCAATCCAAACGCCTCCGCAGTTCGAACACTGCATGGCGGGCAATCTTTCGATGAGGATGATCTGACTGAGGGTATCGGTTTTGTCAACAGGGCATTTCATTTTTCCTCCAGTTGTTTTATGGGCTACTTCTCATCCGCCAGATGGAAGCGGTGCAGAAAGCGATGGAAGATGGGCGCGGCTAACACGCCAACCGAGGCGAGTAGGACGACCCCCGAGTACAACGCATAGAACGATGCGAATATTTTCCCTGCATTCGTTTTTACAGGGTTGACGGGTCCCATCCCGCCGAGGATCATGGAGGCGTTGAGAAACGAGTCGAGCCATGAGAGGTCTTCGAGGAAATGGTAGCCAAGTATTCCAATGAACAGCGAAATTGCAAGCAACGTCAGCCCGATCAGCCCGTTACGCATGAGGCGGCGGGCAAATACTTTTCGACTGGCAAGCGGTTGTTTGTGGTGTTCGTACATTTAGGCCTGATTATATTTCCAATTCCAAAATCAGAAGGCGGGACATTCGCGCTGGGAGTGTCCAATTTAGAACGTATTAAGTATTGCGACATTTATGTCGCCAGTAAAACGCGAGATAAATCTCGCAGTACTGAAATTTGACGCTTCCTTAATTGGATACTCCCTTCGTGTTTCTGGCTACTCATCTACTACATCATTCCGCCAAAAGGAACGGATCAGAAAGAAGTTGAGGATCAGCGCGGTGAAGAGCATGGCAGGGACGAGGATGACGGGCATCAGCCAGCGTTCGGTCCATTTGTTGATCTGCGCCGTGTTCGGGTCGGCGGGATCGTACAACACGGAAACTTGCTCGCCCACATCATACGCGGGAGGAGACGAGGCATTGCCGCTTTCGAAGGAGTACGTTTGCCCATTCGCTTCGAATTCGATGATGGGTGAATACACACAGCAACCGCCTTCGCTGCTGCTACTTTCTTCCAGACTGGCGACGATTCCTGTCGTCGTTTCGCCGTTTTGTTCCAACTTCCAACTGACGTACCCCGCATAGACTCCCCACAAACAAAAGCCCGCAAGAAACAGGTTGCCGAAGACGATCCAACAGCCGATCTGTAAACGATTGCCAACGCCTGCGACTTTTTCTACAGTGTTGTATACCTTATCCACGTTCTTTTCGTAGTTGTCCATGATGAGGCTCCGAAGATACGTTAGATTACGTTCGTCCCGCAGTTCGATTTGCTTGGCAAATCGTGCGGGACGAACTAGGGAATGTGCAATTCTACAAGCGAAGCAGATTATCCGCGCTGGGCGATTGGTACCAGCGACGGCTTGGCGATGCGGAGGTAATCATCACATTTCATAAAGATGGAGCAGTCCAAGCGACCCGCGTTGAACACGACCTCTTCATTCTGCTGGATGAGCGGATCAGCCAACACTTGAAGTTGGTCGCTGAACGCGAACGGGGGAATCGCCCCGATGACGCATCTCGTCAACTCTTGAGCCTTCTCGCGCGACGCGAACGCGACACTGTCCGCGCCGAAGTGACGTTTGACTCCGTCGAAATCAATACGGCAATCGCCGGGGACGTTGGTAAGGCAGTAGATATTTTCCTTGCGCGTCAACCGCACCTGCAAGGTCATGGACTTAATGGATTGTTCGATGTGGTTGCCGCGAATCTTTGCGATGAGTTCCGTCCGCCCTTCGGGTTCGTGTTCGACGACGCGGTACGTCGCGCCTTCGGAATCAAGCAACGCGCGGAGTTGTTCGTGGATGTCGGTCATAAATATAGTTGTGGTCTATTGTAGAGCGAGATACTATCTCGCTCTACCTCATCGCATACACCGCATACCCGCGCGGGGGAGCGTAGAACTGGGCGCGGCCGTCGCGGTCGGTGGATTGGTTGATGGGGCGCGAAAGGTCGCTTTTGGACCACCAAGCCACAGGGGCGAATGAAGCGTTCGTCCATTTGGTGGTG
>CASGHD010000212.1 GCA_949319575.1 uncultured Anaerolineales bacterium
TCTCACTGGTCACCGCTGGGCTGTGGACATGTTGCAGAAGCACATCGTCCGCGGGACGACGCGCCACGCGTATCTTTTCGCGGGACCTCCGGGCTTGGGCCGCCGCACGCTGGCGTTGCGATTCGCTCAGGCGTTGAATTGTCCCACGCCGCTCGAAGCAGGCGTCCCCTGCGGAACGTGCCGGGATTGCAAGCAGATCGAGTCCATGAAGCACGCAGACTTGAGCATTGTGGAACCTACGATCAAAGATCCCGCCACAAAAGAATTGATACCTTCGCCAAATGGAGAAATTCGAATTGAACAGATTCGAGATTTGCATAAAACGATCAACCTCAAACCGTTTCAATCGAAGTATCGAATAGCGTTGTTCCTGCGCTTTCACCAAGCCAACGATAACGCCGCCAACGCGTTGTTGAAGACTCTCGAAGAAGCGCCGCCGTCTGCAATTTTGATTCTCACTGCCGATAACCCCGAACAGTTATTGCCAACGATTGTTTCGCGGTGTGAGGTGTTGCGGTTGAGACCGTTGAGTGTTGAAGAAGTGCAGAGAGAATTAGAGAATAGAGGAGTAGAGAATAGTCGCGCGAAGTTGATCGCGCACATTTCGGGCGGGCGGATGGGATATGCGATTCGATTGATCGAAAACGATACCCTGCTTGAAACGCGCGAGGAACGACTGAACGATCTTCTCGCCCTTCTGCCTGCCTCGCGTGTGCAGAAATTTTCCTACGCCGACAAACTCTCGAAAGACAAAGATGCGATGCGGCAGACGATCACCTTCTGGCTTTCGTACTGGCGAGACGTGATGCTGAGAGTTTCGCAAGCCTCGACTCCGCTGGTCAACGTGGACCGCAATGTGGAAATCGAAGACCTCGCGGGGCAAATGGATTTGTCGTCCGCGCGCCGCATGTTGCAAAGACTCGAACAAGGGTTGGAGCAACTGGACCGCAACGTCAACCCGCGCCTGCTGGCGGAAACTCTTTTGTTGGATTTGCCGAAGGTGTAAAAAGGAAAGAAGAAAGAGGAAAGATGAAACAACCGTCCCTGCGCGAACTGGCTGTGATGACGATAGACGAAGGCGAGGAAATCGCGGGCGCGTGGATCACGCCTTACATTCCCGAAGTAGGCATGTATAAATTGCTCGCCAAGAAAAAGAAGGACGGCGCGTTTTCATGGGTGCATTTCATCCAGCGATTGAACGGCAACAAAGATATTGTCTTTCGCGGCGAAGCCAAAGATCAGGCGCAGCTGGATACCTTGCTCGAAGTCGCCAACGGAAAATTACAAGCGATTTTCAACGTTAGACTTCAACCCGCCGATGCGGATATGTACACGCTGGATGGAAACGCTAGTCCGCCGCTTGTACAATAGGAGTTATCATATGTGCCGAAGCATCAAAACATTACGAAGCGAAGTCCCCGCTACCGAGGAGGAAATCCGCGCGGCGGCGTTGCAGTTCGTGCGGAAGGTCAGCGGCTATCGCAAGCCGTCGAAGGTCAATGAGGCGGCGTTTTCTAACGCGATTGAGGAAATTGCGTTGTCCACACAAAAACTGTTACGACAAATCACGGTCAAGGCTGGCTTGTAAGTGTAAACTTCTCCGACCTATCCGATGAGATGTGAGCGACACCCTGATCTTCGTCTACAACGCCGACAGCGGACTGTTCAACGCCATCAAAGACCTCATCCACAAGAACGTTTCGCCTGAAACCTATCCGTGCAATCTGTGCGCGGTGACGTGGGACAACACCGGCATGAAGCGCGAGTGGAAGCAGTTCGTCCAATCGCTGAACCGTAACGTGGAATTTTTGCACCGCGACGAACTTGAAAAGAAATACGCGATTCGGGATGTTCCCCTCCCCGCCGCGTTCACCAAGTGTATGGGCGAAGAGCCGCGCTTGTGGCTAGACTCGGAGAAAATGAATTCTTGTACAACTCTCAGGGAACTACAGCAGATGGTGGTCAACAATCTGAATTGAAATTTGTGGTGTGAATCGCGCCGTGATTTTTAGCCACTGATTAACTCACCAATCCATTTCGTAACGGACTCGACATATTGCCCGTCGAGTCCGTTTTCTTTCGTCTTGACGAACGTATCATTTATGGTACACTATCGCGGTGGACAAGGAACAACGACAACCAATCCTAAATGTATTCTTTTATCGGACCAACGCTGGTAATGAGCCTGTCCGCGAATGGTTGAAAAGTCTTAACCGCGAGGATAAAAGAACCATAGGCGAAGATATCAAAACCGCGCAATTCGGCTGGCCCCTCGGGATGCCGTTGATTCGTAAACTGGAACACGGTCTTTGGGAAGCGCGCTCGAACACCACACAAGGAATTACACGTGTGCTGTTCACAGTGAACAAGAACACAATGATCCTGTTACATGGCTTTGTAAAAAAATCCCAAAAAACTCCCCCCATTGAGTTGAACACCGCCCGCCGACGGTTGGCTGACCTAGAAAAGGAATAAGATCATGAAGAAAAAGAATATTGGAAGCAACTTCGACGATTTCCTGCGCGACGAGAAGATGCTTGAACGCGCGCAGGCAGTTGCCATCAAACGCGTCATCGCATTTCAAATCGCTGAGGAAATGAAGCAGCGTAAACTTAGCAAAACGGACATGGCAGACAAAATGATGACCAGCCGAGCCGCGCTGGAACGTTTGCTGGATCCCTCAAATTCTTCCGTTACCCTGTCAACATTGGAACGCGCGGCTTCGGCGCTGGGGAAAAAACTTAAAGTGGAATTGGCGTAGGTTATTCAATCGCCGCGCGCAACTTCATCTCGTCCAAGTCAATCAATGCCCCAACGGCCGTCAGAAAATCAAGCCCGATAATTCCGTCCATATCGAAACCGTAGTTCATTGCCCCAATCTCAAGCTCAAACCCTGAAACTTTCAAGCCTCCCACTTTCAGTTCATCTACCCGTTTCGTGAATACAAACTCAGAGCCGCCTACGCCGCGGATCCTGTGGACAAAATCTTCAGGTTCATAGGTCAAGCCAATGGTCGCAACCTTATCCGTTGAAAAAATCGTGCCAGCGGAGCCTGTGTCCAGTAAGATATTTTTCAGGGTCATACGCTGGCGGCGATGGATCAGTGTTGCGGAGATGTACGGCAAACCATTCTTGATTCGTATTTTCACCTTGCCCCTCGAACGCCGAGCCACATCCTTTCTGTCACCGTCAATTTTTCACGGCTGGTATGAAAAACATATAACTCGCGCTCTGGCGAGAGACGGTGAAACTGGGTGTATTTCCGTAATGCCGCTTTGGAATTGGAGAAAGAACCTAACACCGCCAGTTGCATCAGAATCCGATGATCGGCTTTTGTGCGGGCTTTGATCGCCTCTACCACCAACCACTTTTGCGGATACTGCTCGCGAATTTCGTTCCACTTCATGAGATTCTCCTTGGTCGTTGAAATTATAGCATGGGCGTTTTGATTCATTCAATCGCCCCTCTCAACTTCTTTGCCAATTTTCCAAATTGGGACGTGTATCGAATCTCATCCTTGCGTGGACGGGGCAGATCAACTGGCATGTCCATTTTTATTTTGCCGGGGCGTTGAGTCAGTACCAAAACGCGATCCGCTAAAAACAACGACTCGTTGATCGAATGAGTCACCATGATGACGGTCTTCTGACGCGCTTGCCAGATATGCGATAACTCTGTCCACATGCGTTCGCGGGTGAGGGCGTCGAGGGAGGCGAAAGGCTCATCGAGCAGAAGCAGGTCGGGGTCATGGATGAGCGCGCGCGCAATCGCCACGCGTTGCGCCATCCCGCCGGAGAGATCGCGCGGGAGCGAGTCTTCGAATCCTTTTAGTCCCACCAGTTCGATCATCTCATTTGTTTTTTTGCGCGCGGCGGCTTCATCCATTTTTTCCACTTCGAGCGGAAGTTTGATATTTTCGACAACCGTGCGCCAGGGCATGAGGGTTGCTTGTTGAAAGACCATGCCGATGCTGGGCTGTTCGCCGCGACCGAATGTGAACGAACCCGACGTGGGAGGAATCAACCCAGCCAAAATTCGCAACAGCGTGGTCTTGCCCGAACCTGACGGACCCAACACGCACACAAATTCGCGCGGATGCACCTTGAAAGAAATATTTTCAAGCGCGTGAAGCCCGCCGTTATCGTTGGGGAATACGGCGGAGAGGTTGCGGATGGTGAGAATGGGTGTGTGAGGCATTTTTTTAACCGCGAAGCGCGCTAAGTGCGCTAAGATTTTTAAAGGGTTTTCTTGGCGATCTTCGCGCCCTTAGCGGTTAAGTTTTTACGGAATAAACTCGTTCGTGAATGCTTTGCTCAAATCCATTTTCTCGGCGAGCAAGCCCATGTCGAGTAACACATTCTGCATGTTCTCCCACGCTTGCGGATCGGAGTAGCCGAGTCGTTGCGCCTGCCATTGCCCGGTGGAAACGTCAAGCACTTGCCTTTGCACATCGGCATTGAGGTCGGCAAAGTTCGGGATATGCGACGCGCTCAATTCAAACGCATCATCGGGATTCGCAATTGTATCTTTCAGCCCTTTCAAAAACGCGCCGACAAATGCGCGCACCAACTCAGGATTCTCCGCGATCACTTTCTCGCTGGCGAGCAAACCATTCGCGGCGAGTTGAGCATAATCTGCCACACGTAACTCGGTCACAGCGATGCCCTGCGCGCGCAGTTGAATCGGCTCGTTCGCCGCGTAACCAACAACAATATCTTGTTGACCCGCCGCCATTAATTCCACTTGATTGAAACCAATCGCATCGAGCGTTACATCCGCTTCGGTGAGTTTGCCCGCGGCAAGCAACGCGCGCAAGCCGATGTAACTCGCGCCGAACAAACCGGGCAAGCCGATTTTCTTTCCCTTCAAATCTTGCGGCACAATCACGCCGAGTTCGCTCTTCGCGACCACCGACACAGGATATTGCTGATACCACGCGGCGACATACGTCACGGGAAGTCCCTGCGCGCGCGCCAACAAAACCTGTTCGCCCGAAACCACCGCGAACGGCAACTCGCCCGCCGCCACCAACTCAACGCCTTTGGTCTCGAACGAATAATCGAACTCGATCTCGATTCCTGCGTCGGCAAAATATCCCTTTTCGACAGCAACATAAAACGGCGCGTATTGAATGTTAGGGATGTACCCCATCGGCAAGCGGATGTGGGTCAACGCTTCATTCTCGACGTTCGGCTTGCCGCACGCCGTCAGCATGAGCGACAGCCCCAGCATGAGTAAAACTAATTTGCGAAACATAGAATCTCCTTTTGTTCAGTAGACCTCACAGGTCTTAAAGACCTGTGAGGTCTGTTTATATTAATTCTGCCACTTCAAAAACCTATTCTCCAACACTCTCACGATGCCATACAACATCAACGCCAGCGCGATCAACGTGAACACCGCCACGAAGACCATCGGCGTGTCGTATTGAAAGTCGCCGAGTTGCAACAAAAAGCCGAGACCGCTTTCCGCGTCCACGAGTTCGCCGACGATCGCGCCGATGACCGAAAGCGTCGCGCCGATCCGCAATCCGCCGAGGAACACAGGCAGTGACGCGGGGACTTCCACTTTCATCAATATCTGCGCGCGCGAGGCGTGGAGGGAGTTCATCAAATCATATAACGCGGTTGGCACAGCGCGGACTCCCACAATTGTGTTCACCAACACAGGGAAGAACACGATCAACGCGCAAATGACCACCTTCGAGAGAATCCCATCTCCCAGCCAAATCACCAGCAACGGCGCAATCGCAATGACGGGAATCGCCTGACTCGCAACGAGATACGGCGACAACACTTTTTCCAGTGAACGCGACTTGGCGAGCATGTATCCAACAATCGTGGCGAACGTCACGCCGACGATGAGTCCCAGCACGATTTCAGTCAACGTGATGGCAGTATGATGCGGCAAACTTCCGTCGTTCATGGCTTTGAGGAAACGAGTCCACACGCTGAGCGGGGATGGGAGAATGAAGTTCGGAATTCCGCTGAGGCGCGTGAGCAGATCCCAGCCGAGGAGGAAGGCGAAGGTGGAGAGGAAGAGGGGGGTGAAACGTTTAATCATGTTTTTGAACCGCGAAGCCGCGAAGGTCGCGAAGATTCTTTCATTCGGGCGCTTCGACTACACTCGCCTATCGGCTCGTTCCGCTCAGCGAGGAAAACAAAAAGCGCCACGAAAAGTCGGGGCGCAGAATCAAGCCTCCACTGAGTCTGAAGCGTAAATAAAAATCCCGAAAACATGAAGCGCGTTTCCGGGGAGTTACATCGTACCGCTGTAGCGGTAAGTCGAATCAGACTCGCGTTGAGTCGATATCCTTCTTCTATCCAGACTGTTACTGTCGGCTCCGGAATTTCACCAGTATCGTGCATCTTGTTCGTTCAGCAGTTGAACTGCTGAACGAACGGCTTGCTCGCGGGCTGTACCGCCGATCGGGAATTGCGCCCTGCCCCGAAGGTTTAATATTTAATTGTTGTGATTATAACGCCAACCTACTTCACCTGCGCTTTGATCTTTTCAGCCGTGTCTTTATAGCCCGCCAATTTCTCGCGTTCTTTTTGGACGAGCGCGGCGGGGGCTTTGTTGGCGAAGTCGCTCGAAAGCAATTTTTCCAATCGTTCGATATGCGACTCGGCTTCTTTCAACTCTTTTTCAAGGCGCGATTTGTCTTCGGCAAGGTCAACCATGCCCACCAGCGGGAGATGAATTTCGATGGAGCCAACGACGAGCGAAACAGAATCATTGGGCTTCTCATTGAGAGACTGGAGATTAGAGATTAGAGACTGGTCGAGGCCTGCGAGTGTCGCGATGATTGTCGTTTGCTCTTTCAGCAAATCCATCTTATCGCCGCTGACGATCGTCGCTGGAATCTTTTTAGAGGGCGCCACATTCTGCTCCGCGCGCAAGTTGCGGATGGAACGCACGATCTCTTGAATCAACTCGAAGTCGGCGACCTTCGCTTCTTCCCACCCATCGGGCTGACTCGGCTGCGGGAACTTCGCGGCGATCAACGCGTTGGGCCACTCTTTAGAAAGATTGGAGATTGGAGATTCGCGCAAGGCGTTGCGAAGATGTCCCCAAATTTCTTCGGTAACGAACGGCGTGAACGGATG
>CASGHD010000213.1 GCA_949319575.1 uncultured Anaerolineales bacterium
GATTGAGGATTCATTTATGAGGGAATCTCCTTGCTGGTTAATGGTTTGGGTTATCCGCGTTTGGGCGAGCATGGACTCTGTTTGGGATCAGGAAAAACTCGAAGCGAGGAAAACGCTTGAAAATGCCGCAGAATCCCACACGTCAGGTGGCGCTACGTTGTGACTCAATGTACATTCCCGCTACGCTTCTCCGCCACGAGCTCCAAATAGGCGCCGTAAAGATAGGCATGAGCCAACGCGAACAAATCAATAAACGCGAGCTCCTTGCGATCAGTGGCAGCCTGAATGTATGGGACCACCACGGCTCCACCTTCAATTACTGATATTTTCGACGGAAGTTTCTCAAAACCGACCCGGAGCTTTTTTGCATGGATTATTCGATTTAATGCGTCCCATAGATCCTGCACCATTTCGCCTTGTACCGTTGGTGCCCAGTTCCAACGATGCTGAACGAGAGGAAACTTGTCATTTCTTGGCAGTATTTCCATGGCTCGGCGCGCGTTTAGGGCAAAATTGCTCGTTGCCTCAATGACTGACGCTGCCACCACGTCGAGGATTAGATGGCGCTGTGCAGGATACTGCGCGCTTGCGAGTGCCCAAAGTCGCACGGCTTCGTCCGTGGCGCGATTCAGTGAGTGTTGTGTAATCACTTCCATATTACGGCCTAATCTGTATATTGTACGGAAACTTTCCGTACAATACTCTCATATTATATCGCTCCCTTCCCCTTCAACTCCTCCACGCCCTCACGCGAAAAACCCAATACTCCCGTCAACACCTCCTCCGTGTGTTGACCCAGCATCGGCGGTGGCTTTTGGATTTCTGCCGGGGTGTGAGAAAACTTATACGGAAAGCCGGGCAGTTTCACCGTCCCGGCGGAGGCGTGGTTTGTTTCCAGAATCATATCTCGCGCGTGCGCTTGCGGATGTGCGAACACTTCGGGAATCGAATTGATGCGTCCGCAGGGGAGTCCAGTTTTCGTCAGGTCGGCGAGCCAGTCATCCACATCCCGTTCGGCAAAGATTCGATTCAATTCCGCGACCAATCCTTCGCGGTTCGACACGCGGTCTTTGTTGTTCGCATACCGCGCGTCGGTTTTCCATTCGGGGCGGGCAAGCACATCGCACAACTGCGCCCATTGTTTGTCGTTGGCGACGCCCACGATGAACCAGCCGTCGCGCGCGGAAAATGAATCGTAGGGGACAAGGTTCGGATGCGCGTTGCCGTAACGACGCGGCGGCGTATCGCCGATTAGATAGTTGGAGGCGACGTTGGTCAACAGCGCGACGTGCGCATCGAGCAGCGAGATGTCCACCAGTTGACCTTCGCCGCTGAGATCGCGCGCGCGCAACGCGGCAAGGATGGCGGTGGCGGCGAACATCCCGGAGGTGATGTCTATGATCGGGATGCCCGCGCGCGACGGAGGTCCATCGGCGGGACCGGTGATGCTCATCATGCCGCCTTCGCCCTGAATGATCGCGTCGTACCCGGGGCGGTCTGCATACGGACCCGTGCGGCCGTATCCGCTGACCGAGCAATAGATCAATTTCGGAAATTGTTTGTGCAGATCGTTGTAGCCCAAGCCGAGTTTATCGAGATCGCCCGTGCGATAATTTTCCACCAGCACATCCGAGACGCCCGCCAGTTTGCGGATGATCTCTTGCCCTTCTTTGCTTTGGATGTTGACGGTCACGCTACGTTTGTTTCTGTTCGCCGCGAGAAAATACGCCGACTCGCCGGGATAGTTGTTGTACGCCGCGCCCACGAACGGAGGTCCCCAGCCGCGCGTTTCATCGCCCACGCCGGGACGTTCGATCTTGATGACGTCTGCTCCCAAATCGCCGAGCATCATCGTGCAATACGGTCCCGCCAGCGCGCGGGTGATATCGAGAATGCGAATGTTTTGGAGGGGTTGCATGGATTATCCAGTTCGTTTGATGGTGTTCGTTGGTCGAGACGCAAGCAGTCGAGACCAAAGGCTAGATTCAGACATCTGATTGCTTGAATACTGGTGGTCTCGATGCATCTTGTTCTCCCGCAGTTTAACTGCGGGAGAACAGACACCTCGACCACCGATTTTTTTGAAAGTATAAACTCTTATGAGGCAAATAACAATAACAACATGTCGTTGCGAGGAAGCCCGAAGGGCTGACGAAGCAATCCCCTCGAGCTTGCAAACAATTACTTGCATGAAGCGAGGAGATTGCTTCGGCGACCCCGAGAATCATCTAGGCAGGCGAACAGCGCGCCCTCGCAACGACATGCTCGACATGTATAATCGCGCCATGCCAACCCTCTCCGAATTCCTCGCCCAAAAATTATCCGAAGCAAAAGTGGATGTGGTCTTCGGTCTCCCCGGCGGCGAAAACGTGGAGGTGTTGGACGCCCTGCGCGAACGCGGCATTGACTTTGTGCTCGTTCGCAACGAATCGAGCGCGGTGTTTATGGCAGACGCCCACGCGCGGCTTACCGGTGGGATCGGCGTTGCCCTCGCCACGCTCGGTCCCGGCGCGGCGAACGCGTATGCGGGAATCGCTCATGCGTATTTAGATCGTTCGCCCGTTTTGCTCATCACCGCGCAGAACGACCCAAAAATGATCGGCAAACATACGCATCAAGTGATGGACTTGCAAGCCGTGTTTCGTCCGGTTACAAAATTTACCGCAGCCCTCTTTCCCGATTCTGCAAATGCCACGATCGAATACGCCTTTGCATCGATGAGATCGGGCAGAGCGGGTCCTGTCCATTTGAGTCTCGCGGCGGCGTTGGCGAATCAACAAGTGGATTCTGTCCCGCTCCCAATCTCCTCCCCGGCGGGGAGAATGGTGAATAAAAGCGAAATTGCCAAAGCCAAAGTGATTCTTTCCACCAGCCGACGCCCGGTCATCGTGGCGGGTTTGGGCTTGGAACCCGACAGACCTTATTCGCAACTCCGCGCGCTTGCCGAAAAATTTCACGCGCCGGTGATCGATCTGCCGAAGAGCAAAGGCGCGTTGCCTGCGGATCATCCGCTGTTTGCCGGCACGTTGGGGCTCACGATGAACGATCCCGCGTATGAAATCCTCCACGTCTCCGATTGCATCATCGCTATTGGCTTTGACGTGGTTGAACTCGTGAGACCGTGGAAGCAACCTCAGCCGCTGATCTGGGTTTGTAATTGGGAGAATCAAGACCCGCGCATTGACTCGGCGTGTGAACTTGTTGGAAACCTCAACGACACGGTGGATGCCTTGCGGGACGTGACTCTCAGCGTGGATGAGGCCTGGGGTGAGAGACGATTGTCCATGTGGCGTGAAGCGCGTCATCCGCAGGGGAGGGCTGGCGCCGCTCCGAATCGAATCTCCCCAGCAGACGTGTTGGCCTCCATCCGCCAGCATACTCCGCCCCAAGTGATCGTCTCCACTGATGTGGGTTCGCATAAAATTTTCATGTCGCTGAATTGGCGGGCGTTGAAGCCGAATACATTTTTCGTCTCGAACGGACTCTCCGTGATGGGCTTCGGAGTCGCCGCCGCGATTGCCGCCGCGCGAACGACGCGTGAGCCAACGGTGAGCATTACCGGCGACGCGGGCTTGGCAATGGTGTTGGGCGAACTTGCGCTAGCCGTTGAACTTGACCTGCCGTTGATCGTGGTCGTGATGAACGACTCCGCGCTGGACTTGATCCGCTTCGCGCAAACGAAACGGGACTTGCAAGTCTTCGGCACGGAGTTTGTCAACCCGGATTACGAACTGATCGCGCGCGGATATGGTTATGCATATGCGCGAGTTACGAATCGAGATGAGTGTGATGTCGCCGTGCAAACCGCCGTTGCCTCGCGTAAGCCCGCGCTGTTGGAAATGATGATCGACCCATCCGCGTATCGCTCTGCCGCAGAGAATTAAGGAATAACAAGAATCGAATGCCCAATGCATCCCACCTCCTCGCTGTAGACATCGGCGGCACCTTTACCGACATCGTTCTATTCGACACCGAATCGAATCACATTGCCGTCGGCAAAGCGCTTACAACGTATCCCGACCCGTCGCAGGCGGTGTTGAGCGGCGTTACACAGTTGTTGAAAAACCACAACATTGACCCCGCTTCCGTTCGTCAGGTGATTCACGGCACGACACTCGTCACCAACACGCTCATCGAACGCAAAGGCGCGCGCACGGCGCTGATCGCCACAGAAGGATTCCGCGACGCGCTGGAGATTGGCAACGAGGGACGTTACGACATTTACGATCTGGGTTTGGTAAAACCGCCGCCGCTGGTAGAACGTCGTCTGCGGTTTGGAATCCCTGAACGGATGACGGCAAGCGGAGAAGTATTGCATCCGCTCGATGTGAACGCCGTAACTGAGTTGTGCAAAACTTTGAACGCGGAGGGAATCGAGTCGGTGGCGATTTGCCTGCTCCACGCGTTTACCAACCCGCGCCACGAACTCGACGTCTACGAGATCGCGCGCGATGAAATGCCGAACGCTTCGATCTCCATATCGCATCAGGTCTCGCCTGCCATGCGCGAATATCAACGAACCTCCACAACCGTGGCGAATGCGTACGTGCAACCCATCACCTCGAATTACCTCGAGCGCATTCAATCGGGTTTGGCGCGGGCAGGCTTGAACGCTCCGCTTAACGTGATGCTTTCCAGCGGCGGCACAACAGACATCGAAACCGCCACGCGCTTCCCGATCCGCCTCGTCGAGTCGGGTCCCTCGGGTGGCGCGTTGGCGGGCGTCTATTGGGGCAAACAAAATGGCTTCAACGATATCTTCGCGTTCGACATGGGCGGCACAACCGCGAAAGCCATCCTCACGCACAAATCCGAGTTGAGCGTCACGTCGGTTTCCGAGGTGGCGCACGTGCATCGCTTCAAACGCGGAAGCGGACTTCCCCTGCTCGTGCCGATGATCGAGATGATCGAGATCGGCGCGGGCGGAGGGAGCGTGGCGCATGTGAATAATCTTGGCTTGCCCGCGGTGGGACCGGAAAGCGCCGGTTCGACTCCCGGCCCAGCCTGCTATGCCCGCGGAGGCGCCAATCCTACCGTGACGGATGCCGACCTGCTCATCGGCTACCTCAACGCGGATTATTTTGCGAACGGCTCGATTCGACTCGATGCCTCAGCCGCCGAGAAATCCTTCGAGGGTTTGGCGAAGGAACTCGATATTTCGATCACCAAAGCCGCGTGGGGGATTCATCAGCTTGTGAATGAGAACATGGCATCGGCGGCGCGCGTCCATGCGGCAGAACGGGGCTTGGATATTCAAAAGTATGCGATGGTGACGACAGGCGGCGCGGGTCCTGTCCATGCGAGCGGGGTGGCGGAGCGGTTGAACGTCCGCACGGTGATTGTCCCTCCGATTGCGGGAGTCGGTTCCGCGTTTGGCTTTTTGCTCGCGCCGATCTCGTTCGATTTCACGCGCAGTTATCTCACGCGCATCGATCAAGTGGACGAGCCTCTGCTGATGAAAATTTTGCGCGACCTCGAAGCGGAGGGACGCGCGATCGTAACGAACGCGGGAGTCGCGGCGGAGGATATTCGCGTCGCGCGCAGTGTGGATATGCGTTATCTGCGGCAGGGATATGAGATCCGCGTGGAGCTCGAGGGGAATGAGATCAATGCGGAAACGTTGAACACACTCGAGCAGCGCTTTGAAGAAGAGTACATGCGCTTCTATGGCGTGTTGTGCGAGGGCGTTCCGATTCAGGCGGTGAATTGGCGCGTGGTGGCGTCGGGTCCCACGTTGGAGATCGAAGGGCAGGCGCTGAAAGTGGGGGAAGAGTCGCAGAAACTGGACCAGCCGTATGGGAGTCGGAACGTGGTTTTCAATCCCGAGGATGAGGCGGCGTTGACTCCCGTCTATCGGCGCGAGTCGCTTTCATCTTCCTTCAAGGCGACCGGCCCCGCGATCATCGAAGAAGCAGAGTCCACCACGATTGTGTTGCCGAACTGGTCGGCGCGCGTGGATGTGACTGGTTGTTTGGTGTTGACACGGAATAAGTAGCCGCAGAGTCACAGAGACGCGAAGAAAAATAGAATCTCTGTGTCTCAGCGTCTCTGTGGCAAAAAAAGGATTTCAATATGATCGACTCAATTTTGCTCGAAGTGTTGTGGAGGCGTTTGCTCTCGATCGTCAACGAACAGGCGGCGGCGTTGATCCACTCGTCGTTCACCACGCTGGTGCGCGAGGCGGGCGATCTTTCGGCGGGTGTATTCGACGCGCAAGGGCGCATGCTCGCGCAAGCGGTGACGGGCACGCCCGGGCACATCAATACGATGGCGAATTGCGCGCGCGACCATGTGGTGAAGCAATTCCCGATAGAGACATTGCAACCCGGCGACACGATCATCACGAACGACCCGTGGGCGGCGTCGGGACATTTGTTCGACCAAACCATTGTCTCGCCTGTGTTTTACAAAGGCAAAGGCATCGGCTGGTTTGCCAGCACGTGTCATGCAATGGACATCGGCGGCTTGACGATGGGCGGCGATGCGACGGAATTATTCGAAGAGGGATTGTTCATCCCGTTGATGAAGTTATTCAAGGCGGGCGAGCCCAACAAAGACTTGTTCGACATCATCCGCGCCAACGTGCGCGCGCCAGATGAAGTGATCGGCGACATGTATGCCCAACAGGCGGGCAACGTGGTGGGGAGCCGCAAGTTGATCGAGATGATGGACGAATATAAACTTGACTCGCTCGATGAACTCGCCGATTTGATATTGGACCGCACGGAGAAAGGTCTGCGGGATGCGATTCAAAAAATCCCGAACGGCGCGTACCAAAGCGCGGTGACCATCGACGGCTTCGATGACCCGGTCACGATTCACTGCAAGGTCACAGTGAACGACCGCGATATCGAAGTGGATTTCGACGGCACGTCGCCGCAGATTCGGCGCGGCATCAACGTGGTGATGAACTACACCCATGCCTATTCCACCTACACGTTGATGTGCGCGGTCGCGCCCGATATTCCGAACAACGAGGGCGCGTTCCGTCCGATCAAAGTCATCGCGCCCGAGGGGTCGATTCTCAATTGCCGCCGACCTGCGCCGGTGAGCGCGCGACATCTCATCGGGCATTTTGTCTCACAGCCGATTCTGCGCGCGCTTTCGAATCCGATTCCAAACAACGTCATCGCCGACGGATCGGCGGGCTTGTGGAATACGATGTTCGAAGGCGAGTTGAACGATTCTCATGATGTGTTCGCCTACATTTATTTTTCCGCGGGCGGCATGGGCGCGCGTCCGTACCGCGACGGGTTGTCTGCCACGGCGTTCCCCAGCGGGATCACCGGCGTGCCTGTCGAGGTGATCGAGTCGGTTGCGCCGATCCGCATGCGCAAGCGCGAACTGCTCGCCGACACCGGCGGCGCGGGAAAATTTCGCGGCGGCTTGGGGCAGGAAATGATCCTCGAAGTGCTGACCGGCAAACCCGCGACTCACTCGTGCATGTACGACCGCACGAAGTTTTCTGCGAGAGGTTTCCACGGCGGGCTGGATGGCGCGCCGGGCGAGGTGATTCGTTCGGACGGTTATCGCCCGCATCCGAAGAGTCGTTACACCCTCCAGCCGGGTCAAACCGTGACGTTACGCCTGCCCGGCGGCGGAGGCTTTTATTCGCCCCTCGAGCGCGATCCCGCCTTTGTGCTGGAGGATGTGAAGCAGGGATATGTTTCCATCGAAGCCGCGCGTGAAAAATATGGCGTGGTGATTGTGGATGAGAGGGTGGATGAAGAGGGGACGAAAGAGGAAAGATTGAAGATGAAATCGAGCGCGTAGAGGCGGTGTATAAGGGGGGGGAAAAACAACCCCGAAAAAAACCCCAAAAAAAAACAAAAAAAAAAAAAAAAAAAAAAACCCAAAAAC
>CASGHD010000214.1 GCA_949319575.1 uncultured Anaerolineales bacterium
TAAATCTGGTATCGTTGGGCTTGGGTAAGCTGGCGGTAGGTTCTCATAGTGCTCCTTTGACTTGGTCGTCTGAGAAGCATTATCCTACTCCAGCTTACCTCTCAGCAACCTTCAAAGTTGCACTTCGCACTTGAATCTACAATTATAAAAAGAAAGTGACGCTGATAAATAAAAATAACTACCTCAACTTTTTGAAATAAGATAATTTAAGTCCGGATTCCCTCTTTCGAGGGAATGACAACTTGAGTTGTAAGAAAAATAGTTAATTTTTAACTTCTTGTCATTGTCTTTATTGGATAATTTTGTTATCTTTTTTGTATGAAGCGGTTCTTCAAATTGACAGCATTGGTGGGATTGGTAGTATTGGTCGGATTATTTACTCCTGTTAAAGTCCAAGCTTGTAGTATGGACGCTTATGGCAACTGCCAAAACGCGGGCACTTGCGCCCCGGGCTATGCCTGTACCAATGAAGGCACTTTTTGTACTTGTAGTTATATCCTGCCTACCGCTCCTCCCGCTCCTACCCCCACCAAAACACCGGCGCCAGCACCAACAGGAATAATAGCTTCTCCAACCTCCGTACCAATAATTGGATGCAGTCTATCGATTGAGTGTGGCGCTTACTGTGCTGGTTCTCCTTGTGGTGGGGCTTGTTCTGCATCTTGTAATACGACTACCCATCAGTGTACAACTACTTGTCCTTTGACTCAGCCTTGTCCCGGCGGCACATACGGTCCATGGGGGCCGTGTAGCAGTGGAGGCTACCAGACCCGAGATTGTATCAATAACCCTTTGAACTATCAAATTCAAGTCTGCCCCGCCCCGGGCAATACCGGCGTGCCCGGCTCGACCAATACGCCTGTCCCTCCGGCTCCAACCGCCGGGCCGCCCCCGACCCTAGGTCCGGTGCCGTCGGACCCCGCCCTAAACTTTGAGTCATATAATCCCGGCACCGGCACTACTCCGATTACCGCCACCTGGACAAACGGGAGCGGACTTCAGGTCTGGGATAGTTCCGGTGTCTGGTACTGGAATACCAACGCCTCCTCGCCCATCACGGTCACCTCGGTCAACAATGCCGGAGCCGTCTTTGGCATCCCTCCGGGCAGGACGGCGTATGCAAGGACGACCTTTAACTTCGTCACCTTCTCAAACACGGTCAGCATTTTGGTGCTTGCTCCAACTTCAACCCCGACTCCGACCCCGACGACCGCACCCTGGGTGAAGCTCAAGGACGCCTCATTTATCTCGACCAGAAATCTTAATAACAATATCCCACTGGTGCCGGTGGCCTACGATTATGAAGACTCAACCCAGGCTTATTTCAACATCAACAGCGGTGGGGTAACCAGATCGGGCGGGATTGTCGCCGCTCCGGTCGTCAACATAGGCGGCATCAATCTCACCGCCAAAGCCAACGAAAAAGACTGGAGGACGACATACTCATTGTCGCCTTACGCGATGACGCCATCGGTCTTTTACAATGTAGATTCAGCGAAAATCAGCGTTTTTACCTGCCCTTGCGGGCGGTGCAAGGGTCTGCGTCCCAAAAATGGGTTTGCACGGTAGAGAGACCGTGGTCAGTATAATTATTCTTACGGCTGGATTATCAAACGATCAGCAAATTCATAGCAAGAGGGGTGTCACAACAGCTCATCCACCTTCGCCGCCATGATGAAATCGTTCTTGTGCAAGCCTTTCACCACATGCGTCCACCATTGAACCGTGACTCGCCCCCACTCTAGCACAATCAGCGGATGATGATCTTGCTCCTCGGCAATCGCGGCGACTTTGTTGGTGAACTCCAATGATTGGGCGTAGTTTTTGAATTTGAAAGTTCGTTGCAATCGCAAGACACCATCTTGCTCTACGAGATTCCATTCTGGAACTTGCGGTTGCAGTGCGGCAATTTCGGCGTCGGTCAGGCTTGGGTCGCCGCCGCGGCAGGCGACGCATTTTTCGATGGCAAGGGCATTCATCATCGCATATCCTTTCAATCAGCCGCCGAGATTGTTGTCAATGAAATACAAATACCCTTGGCGTCCGCCTTCCTTGTTCCATAGTTTTATAGATTTAAGAATACGTTTCAAGCAAGCCAGGATTTCATCAACGGACATCGGCTCAGGTTTTGGCCCGACAGTTCCATCGCCAGCAGTCATTTCTATTCGCCCAAGCCGCCATTCACACATTTGCCTGACCCCGTCATAAACCAATTGAGCGTTTGCGTTGAACGTCGGCTTCGGGGTCGTTTTGTTTATTTTTTCGCGGCGATATTCCGTCCAGAGTAAATTCAAAACCTTATCAACATCGTAATCCAGCAAATCGTCATGTTCACGATATACGCTCAGAATCGTCATTTCGATGTTTTGCAGAACATCCATGTACTCATCTTCAACGGACGCCATTCGATCCCTCCGTGTTGCGATTACTCTGCGCCTCCAACAACTTGCGCGACACGTCGCGGGTAATTTCAATTGCTTCGGCGATTGTGCGACCTTGCGCGACTAACCCTTGTATATCATCTGAGGCAGCCAGAAATATACCTTCAGGCAATTTTTCGATGCGAATCCGAACGACTTGCTCGCCAACATTCAACATTGAAACTCTCATATCGTGTTCCATTATCGCGCGCGCCGCTTGTATACCTGTCTACTTGTTTCCGTGTCTACCTCTCACTCCAACGCCTTCAACAAATCAGCAACATCTTTCACCGACGGCAAATGCACCCGCATCACTTTTCTCTTCGCTTCGATCAACGCTTCGTAATCGCCTAATGCTTGCGCGCGGATGAGAGCGCCATACGTTAATCCTTCGGTCGGAATATCAATATCTTTTTCAGCGTCGGCAGTGATGACGAGGAACAGCGCGTTCTTCGGTCCGCCTTTATGGAATTGACCTGTGGAATGTTGGAAGCGCGGACCGAATCCAGCGGTCACCGCATTGCCTGTCTTGGCGCGAATGGCGACGCGCATTTTTTGGAGGGTGTCAAACATTTCATCATTGCGCGGCAGGTATGCGTTGATCGCAACATATCCACCCGCTTTGGCTTTCTTCAAAAATTTACCCAACACCACATTCAACGACGCGCCCGTTACGGCGGTCGGCGAGAACACGCTCACGCCGTCTTTTTTCCACGCGGGCTTGCCTTCCTTCAATTTGCCATTCTTCTGGTAATCGGCGATCTTCGCTTTCGTGATCTTCTTGCTCGATTCGACATTCGGCTGGTCGAAAGCATTGACGCCTAAAATCGAACACGCGGTAACGGTGGCAATTTCCCAGCGGAAGATCTCCGCGCCGATGTCGTAGAAAGTGGAAAGTGGAAAGTGGAGGACGGGATGTCCTGCTGCTTGGAGTTTCGCCATTGCTTCATCATGTTCGCCCGTTTGCCGCAGGTAGACAAAAATTCTGTCATCGCCATAAACTTCTGGATTTCCAATCGGTTCGAGCGGAACGGGCAGGATGCCTTTGCCGTTCTTGCCGCTGGATTCGGCGATGATCTGTTCGATCCAATTTGCGAAGGGGGACAAAGCCGCGTCAGCCACGACGGTCAACTTGTCTCGCCCACCCAAAGCGGATTCGCCAATGACAGCTCCCAGCGCCATGCCTGGGTTACGCGCTGCAGGATCGTGCGCCTCACACTGCGAACGCATCCAATCGGCATGGTCGAGAAGGCGATTCAAATCCACGCCGAGCAGGGCGGCGGGGACGAGACCGAAATCCGTCAACGCGGAGTAACGTCCGCCGACGAATTCGTCGGCGAGGAAAACTTTTCGGAAGTTATTTTTTCGCGCCATTGTTTCGAGCGATGTATTGGGATCGGTGGTGGCGGCAAAGTGCGAGCCGTCTTTTTTGCTCAACTTCCAGAAGTAGTTGAAGTTCGCCATCATTTCCGCCGTGCCGCCTGATTTGCTGGCGACAATGTACAGAGTCTTTTCGGGCGGATAATTCTTCGCCGTTTCCGCCACCTGCGCGGGGTCGGTTGAGTCGAGAATACCAAGTTTCAAGGACGATGGACGATGGACGTTAGACGATTCATGGTCAAAGAGCAAACTAAACACCTCCGCAGTTAATGAAGAGCCGCCCATGCCTAAGACCAAAACTCGATCCATGCCCGCGCTCTGAACTTCTTTGGTGAAATCTTGATACTCTTTTAATTTCTTGCGAGCCTTGTCGGTTGAGTCCAGCCAGCCCATGCGGATGCTGACTTCGTGTTGACCCGCGATATCTTTGGCGGGCGCCCAAAGTGTGGGATCATGCTTCCACAGGCGCGCGGGAGCGGAATCAGCCTCCAGTTGCGATAAACGCTGCGAAACAGAACCAGCTAGCGGTCCGAGAGAAGAAGCGGCGTTCTTCCTCCGCTCTTCGATAGAAGCGAGTAAATGCGTGATCGCCTCGTCGAAGGCTTTGACTCCCTCGTCTTCAAGTTCTTTCGTCACGACATCCATCGAGATGCCCTGCGCTTTAAGTTGATTTATGTCGTTCTGAGCTTCGTCCATACCGCGCATGAGGGTGAGCGCCGCAGCGCCGTGATCCTTGAAATCTTCGAGGGTGGCGGGCGGAATGGTGTTGACCGTTTCAGGCCCGATGAGGTTATCCACGTAATACGTGTCGGGGTAGGCGGGATTTTTCGTGCTGGTGCTTGCCCATAACGGACGCTGAACGCGCGCGCCCTTGACTTTAAGATTCTCCCAGCGGCGACCCGCGAATGTTTTGTGAAATTCGTCATAGGCGAGTTTTGCATTTGCGATGGCGGCTTTGCCTTTAAGCGGAGAGCCGTCGGGGAGTTGCGGATCAACTTTCGTGTCTACGCGCGACACGAAAAACGACGCGACCGAGGCGATATGATCTATGGGTTGATTCGCGTTGACGCGATCCTCGAGTCCGCTTAGGTACGCCTCCATCACTTCGGCGTAACGCTTGAGCGAAAAGATCAGCGTGATGTTGATATTGAGACCCGCGGCGATTGATTTTCGAATCGCGGGGATGCCATCTTTGGTGGCGGGGATTTTCACCATGAGATTCTTGCGCGCCACACGCGCCCAAAGTTGCTGCGCTTGGGCAATTGTTTTTTCGGTGTCGTACGCAAGATCGGGAGTAACTTCGATGCTGACGTAGCCATCTCCGCCGTTGGATTCTTCATACAGCGGCAGGAACGCGTCGCACGCGGCTTTGATATCTTCGACGACGAGTTGCCAGAAAATTTTCTTCGTGTCCCAGCCCGCCCACGCGAGCGGGGTGAGCGCGGAGTCGTAATCGGTTGACTTGGCGATGGCGTTGTTGAAGATGGACGGGTTGGACGTGACGCCGCGAATGTCGCCGCGTTCGATCATGGCTTTGAATTCGCCGTTTTCCAATATCTTTCTTTGGATGTTGTCGTACCAGAGGGATTGCCCGAGGGAGGTGAGTTTTTCGATAGGTTTCATGTTTGAAGGTTTCCAGGTTTGAAGGTTTGATAGTTGGCGAGTTAATAAGTCGGCAGGTTTACAAATTGAAATGTTGGCAGGCTAGACTTCATATTCGGCGGCGTCTTCCTTGAGCCTCTTGGATTGAGGATGCGATTCGAGATAAGAGATGAAGCGCGCGATCTGGCGGGATGCTTTTTCAGCGATCGCAAAAGCTTTTGTAAATTGATCTTGAGTTAGGCAATCAAGATCTTTGCACACATATAATTGCGAGCGGACTTCGCCTGCGGAGGCTTTTGCAATTCCTAGATAGCGGATGAATTGAGGCTGTGTTTGACTTTCAAAGCCTTCCGAGATATTACTCATAATAGAAACCGATGCCCGACGAATTTGATCCTTCAGTCCGAAATCGCGAGAAAGTTTTCCTTCTTCAGTAAATGAGTAAATCAATTTGGTCAATTCTCTGGCGGTCTACCATGCTTCAATTTCTTCGAAGCGCGTGATTGTCGGCATGCTCTCTCCGTTTTCGGGCTTATGGGTTATCAAGTTTGCAGGTTAACCTGCAAACCTGTCAACCTTCCAACTTTCCAACTTCTTCGAGTCTATGTATCTTCTCCACCCTCCGCGCCAGCCTCTCGCCGCCTTTGTCATTCCCTAAATAGTGCGCATTCAAAAACGCGGAGATCAGCCCTTTGGCAAGTTCGGGTCCGATCACGCGACCGCCGAGGCAGAGGACGTTCATATCGTCGTGCATGACGCCTTGCGCGGCGGAGTAGGTGTCGTGACAAATGGAGGCGTACACGCCTTTCATCTTGTTCGCGGCAATGCACGCGCCAATGCCCGAACCGCAGACCAGAATCCCGCGCGCGGCTTCTCCGTTTTGAATGGCGCGTCCAACCTTTTCGGCAAAGTCAGGGAAGTCCACAGACTCGGTGGAGTTTGTGCCGAAGTCAATCGGTTCGTGTCCCGCGGCGCGGACTGCCTCCAACACAATTTGTTTGAGCGGGAAACCCGCATGGTCAAAGCCTACTGCGATTTTCATTTACTCTCCAAAAGACCTGACAGGTTTCATTCGCGCTCTCCCCAATCGAAACTCTTGCGTGGACATCGGCGCGACTCCATCAAACTTTCGCGGAAACCTGTCAGGTCTGCGTTATAAAAGTTCTTTCGCCCGCGCCACAACATTCTCCACCGTAAACCCAAACTTCTCGAAGATCACTTTATACGGGGCAGACGCGCCGTAGTGGTCAATGCACAGCGTGGACTTGGCGTATCGGTCCCAGCCGAGACTGGCTCCCAGTTCAACAGCGAGTCGCTTTGTAAGATTTTTCGGCAGGACGGATTCTTTGTACGCCTCGTCTTGTTTCTCGAACAACTCCCACGATGGGAATGAAACCACGCGCGCGCCCTTGCCCTCTTCGTGAAGTTTCTGCGCAGCATCAAAAATCAAACTAACTTCAGAACCCGTCGCCATGAGAATGATCTCAGGCGTTCCGAAATCCTTCAACACATACGCGCCTTTATCAACGGATGGCGCATTGACATTTCCCAGCGTAGGCAACGCTTGCCGCGTGAGAACCAGCGCGGTGGGTCCATTGCGGCGCGAGATGGCAACCTTCCACGCCTCGCGGACTTCGTTCGCGTCGGCGGGGCGAATCGTCACCATGTTCGGAATCGCGCGCAAGGCGGCGAGTTGCTCAATCGGCTGATGCGTGGGACCGTCTTCGCCGAGTCCGACCGAATCGTGAGTGTAGATAAAAATCGAGGGGGCGTGTGAAATCGCGGCGATGCGAATCGCGGGTTTCATGTAATCGGAGAAGATCAGGAACGTGCCGCCGTACGCGATCACGCCGCCATATAAATTCATTCCGTTCAACGCCGCGCCCATCGCGTGTTCGCGCACGCCAAAATGGAAGTTTCTTCCCTCATGCGATTCTTTCTGGAAGGACGGGCTTCCATCGATCATGGTGTTGTTCGAGGGAGCCAGGTCCGCGGAGCCGCCGATGAGCTCAGGCATAATCGGCGCGAGCGCGTTGATGATCTTTCCAGACGACGCGCGCGTTGCCATGCCTTTCGCGTCGGCAGGAAAGGTCGGCAACTGAGCATCCCAGCCCTCGGGCAATTGACCCGCCAATCGCCGCGTTAACTCCGCGCCGAGATTCGGATGCAGGCGTTTATACGCGTCGAACTTCATCTTCCAATCGTGTTCGCGTTCGCGTCCAGTGTCAATTGCCCTGCGGTAGAACGCCAGAACATCGTCAGGGATGAAAAAACGCGGTTCGAGGGGCCAGCCCAAATTTTCTTTCGCGGCGTTGAGTTCTTCATCGCCGAGCGGTTCGCCGTGCGCTTTGGATGTCCCCTGACGATGCGGCGCGCCAAAGCCGATAATCGTGCGGCACATAATGATGGACGGGCGCGGATCCTTCTTCGCATTTTGAATGGCTTTGTCTATCATCTCCACGTCGTTGCCATCGTCAATGATTTGCACGTGCCAGCCATACGCCTCGAAGCGCGCGGCGCGGTCTTCGGTGAACGCGAGATTAGTGGAACCGTCAATTGAAATATGATTATCGTCGTACAAATAAATGATGCGACCCAATTGTAAATGTCCCGCCAGCGACGCGGCTTCGGAGGAAATACCTTCCATCAAGTCGCCGTCCGTGACGATGCCATAGATAAACGATTGAATCAATTCATGCCCAGGCTTGTTGAAAACTGCGGCAAGATGACTCGCGGCAATTGCCATGCCCACGCCTTGCGCAAATCCCTGCCCCAGCGGACCCGTCGTCACCTCCACGCCGGGCGTCAATCCATGCTCGGGATGACCCGGCGTGATGCTCCCGAATTGTCGAAAATTCTTGATGTCGTCGAGGCTCACGTCATACCCGGTCGCATGGAGGAGCGAATATAACAGCATTGAACCATGCCCCCCCGAAAGAATGAAGCGGTCGCGTCCCATCCACGCTGGGTTGCGCGGGTTGTGTCGCAGGTGGCGCGTCCAAATTGTGAAAGCCATCGCCGCCGCGCCCATCGGAAGTCCGGGGTGTCCCGAGTTCGCTTTCTGCACGGCGTCCGCCGAAAGAAATCGTAATGTGTTAATCGCGCGCGATTGAAGATCGTTTGTCATAGTGTTCCTGATGATTTTGTTTTTATAGATTGTACCATCGTAGTTTTAGCGCGCGATAAACGAATCTTAACTCGACCTGAAAAGCAAATCGGCGTAGAATCGAAACGCTTGGGAACGCGCAGACGCGCCCAAAACCCCTTCTTATAATTGGAGTAGCCATGATTGACCCAATCGTCTTCGATGATGTGCCTTTGTTCAAACTTCTCGACGAGGAGGAAAAAAAAGTCCTTGCCCAACAAGTTTCAATGCGAGATTTCAAAAAAGGTCAGCGCTTGTTCAAAACAGGCGATCCCGGAGGGGTGTCGTATATCATCCAAAAGGGATTGGTTCACGTTAGCATTCAAGACGCAAACAAAGAGACCATCGTAATTGATATCGCCGACGAAGGCGGGCTGGTAGGCATGTCTTCCCTCCTTGCGGAGGAAAACCATCTCACCACCGCAGTCGCCATCGAGGACACAACAGCAATCGAACTGGATCGAGGCGACATTATAGCGTTAGTCACCAGCAAGCCGCTCGCCGGGTTGGATATGATGACCATTGTGGAAAAACATTTGCGTGAGGCTCACAACTTAATGCGAACACGCGTTGCTCGCAACCTGAACGAAGAAATGGAAGAGAAGGAAACTCTCGGGGAAAAAGCGGCAGACGCGGTCGCCCGCTTCGGAGGCTCGTGGATGTTCGTCACCACTTTCGGCGTCATCCTGGTTGTCTACGTAACGATCAATTCGATTCTCCCTGAACCTCGAAGGTGGGATCCGTATCCGTTCATCCTGCTCAATCTTTTTCTCTCCATGCTCGCCGCCGTGCAGGCGCCGATCATCATGATGAGTCAAAACAGGCAGGATACAAAAGACCGCGTGAGAAGCGAACTTGATTATCGCGTCAATTTGAAAGCGGAGGTGGAGATCGAGGAACTCCTGCAAAAGGTTGGGAAGATCGAGGAGAGGATTGCTGAAATCCTCCCCGAACAGGAGAAAAGTGAATGAGGCGGCGCGCGCCGATTCAAACGACATGCACACGACTCAACACCGACTCGCCTACGCCATCGTTTTGACTCTCGGGCTTGTGTGGATTTATCTCAGCGCGGATAAAAACGCCGCTTCACTCACAGGGACAACTGCCGCGCCGCAGGTCGGCTTTCTCGCCCCCGATTTTTCCCTGCCGACCGCCAGCGGCGAAACGATTCGACTCTCCGACCTGCGCGGGCAAGCCGTGCTTGTGAATCTTTGGGCAACGTGGTGTCCGCCGTGCCGCGCGGAAATGCCTGCTATCGAAAAGGTGTACAACGAATATAAAGAGGAGGGCTTGGTTGTCCTCGCGGTGAACATGACCTATCAAGACACTGCCTCTGCCGTGATGCCGTTCGCCCAAGAACATGGACTCACCTTCCCCATCCTGCTCGATGAATCTGCCATTGTCGGGCGCGCGTATCAATTGCGCTCGCTCCCCTCGTCGTTCTTTATCACCCGCGAGGGAATCGTCAACGAAGTCGTCATCGGCGGACCCATGTCGGAGGCGTTGCTGCGGACGAGGGTGGAGGAGATTTTGAAATGACAATCCGTCCTGAGCGGAGCGAGGAGCGCTGGTTGCGACGAGCGCAGTCGAAGGATGGTTACATGTTACAGCCGCTTCGACTGCGCTACGCTCTGCTCAGCGCGAAAGAATAATATGATCGAATCCTTCCGCGCTATCTTCGCCCCTCCCCGCGACCTCATCCTCCTCGCCGCCACGCTGTGGATCGGACTCGCCCTCGCCGAAAAACGGAGCGAGCGTCACGGCGTCTCGAAAGAGGCGCTCAATAACCTCGTCTTTTACAGTTTGTTCGGCTACCTCCTCGGTGGGCGGATTCTCTTCGCGCTGGCGAATTTCTCCGCGTTCGCAGATTCCCCGCTCAATATATTTTCCCTCAACGTTGATTTGTTCGATCCCATTGGTGGAGTCATTACAGCAATTCTTGTTGGGGTTGTTTATATCAAAAAGACCTCACAGGTCTCGCAGACCCGTGAGGTCTACTGGAAAACACTCGACGCGCTCACACCCATCTTTGCCGCGCTCGCCATCGGACTCCACCTCTCCCACCTCGCCGCGGGGAGGGCTTTCGGAAGTCCCACAGCCCTCCCCTGGGGCATAGACTTGTGGAACGCGACACGGCATCCAACGCAAATCTACGAGTTGATTGTTGCATTGGTCATCTTTGGTGTAATCTGGTTTCGGAACTCAGAACTATCCCTCGGCGCTCTCTTTCTCAATTTCGTCGCGCTCACAGCTGGCGCGCGTCTCTTCCTTGAAGCATTTCGAGGGGATAGCACATTGATCTTTGGCGGGTTTCGGTTGGCGCAGATTGCGGCATGGACGGTCTTAATGATTGTGTTCATAGCGGGCGAACAGATACAAAAAGATTGAGTCTGGATGAGCGCCAGTCACGGCGCATCGAACTGGTAAAATTGCAAACGAACTTTTCTCTTTAACTTCAGACGATTTCCCCCGCGCAAGCGAAAAAACCCTGGTCAATTTATGAGAACCTCCATTCTGAAGATTGTATCGCTGGCTTTCCTCCTCTTCGCCTGCCAGCCAGCCGCTTCACAATACGTCACCATCATTGACGGCGATCAAATCCTCACGCTTCAAACCGACGAGCGCATTCCCGCAACAATTCTACAGCAAGCGGGTATTTCAATTACTTCCCACGACGCCATCCTCGTCAACGGGCTTCCTAGTCCACACGATCACCTAATCTCCAATTCTCTACTTTCTAATTCCCGGCTCTTCTTGCAAATTCGCCGCGCGATTCCGGTTACTCTCTCCACTCCCCAGGAACAAATCACACTTCAAACCGCCGCTTTTACAGTGGGCGAAGCCATCCAGGAGGCAGGGATACAACTTCGCGCCGCAGATGCCGCCAGTCAACCGATTCAATCTCCAATCTCCAATTCTCCAATCTCCGTCACGCCTTCCCGCCAACTTAAGGTCGCTACAAGTGGAAAACTTCTGGAATTTACAACCTCCGCCCACACCGTTGGCGAAGCATTGGCTGGGGCTGGGATTCCGCTGGTCGGAGGCGATTACAGCCTCCCGTCGGAGAATGAGGCGTTGCCCCAGGATGGGCAGATCAAAGTGGTGCGAGTCAACGAGGCGGTGATCCTCGCTCAACAGCCAATCCCTTTTACCAGTGAATTGATCGCCTCCGCGGATGTTCCGCTCGATCAGACTCAAGTTTTGCATCCCGGCGAAACCGGGCTAACCGTTCAGCGCATCCGCGTCCGCTACGAAGACGGGGATGAAATTTCGCGCGTCAGCGAAGCGGAGACAATCGCGCGCCAACCTGAAAATCGCGTGGTGGGTTATGGCACAAAGATCGAAATCAAAACGACCGTAGTGGATGGCGCGACCATCGAATATTGGCGAGCCGCGCAAATGTATATCACGTCGTATTCGCCGTGCCGTTCGGGCGGAGACCGATGCCACAACGGAACCTCTAGCGGCGCGACCGTGCAAAAAGGCGTCGTCGGCATGAAATTAGATTGGTACCTGAGCATGGGTGGGCAACCACTCTATATACCCGGTTACGGCTTTGCCAGCGTGGCAGATGTCTGTGGCGGTTGCGTGGGCAAGCCATGGATCGATGTCGCTTACAGCGATAACGATTTTGTGCCGTGGAGCTCATGGGTGACCGTGTATTTCCTCACGCCCGTGCCCGCAAACATCATTTATGTATTGGAATAAGTTGTGACCCGCGCGCAAAAAACTGCCCTCACGCTGTTATCCATACTCGCACTCCTGTTATCCGGCGCAGTGTACAGCCTCTACATCAAAAAATGGAGCGCCCCGCTCGGCCCCTCTTTGCAATTGCCGACGTGGACTCCCTTCGCGCTCGCCGCCACATGGACTGCGGATCCGCGCGCGACGAAAACGCCTCTCTCCGCCATTGCGGTTGTTTCGACCAAACCAGCCATCACCCAGCCCGCGCAGTGCGGTGATACGCCGGTCATGCGCATCCTTCTCATCGGCAGTGACGCGCGCGCCGATTCGTACAATTACGGGCTTGCCGATGTCATCCGCCTCGCGCGGGTAGACTTTGTGAATGAAACCGTAACCGTGCTCGAATTTCCACGCGATCTGTGGGTGGAAATCCCCGATATTGCTGATAATCTCGATGGGCAGACTCACGAAAAATTAAATCAATCCTACCTCTACGGAAACCCCGGCTTCCAATACACAAACGATCCCGCGCAGGGACCGGGTCTCCTCGCCCGCACGCTGGCGCTCAACTTCGGCGCGCGCATCGATCACTACGCGGCGCTCAACATGAAAACGTTCGTCAACATCGTCAACGCGGTTGGCGGCATCGACGTGTACCTGCCCGAGCCCGTGGATGGACGCGCTGGCGAAGACCTAAGCGACCGCCTGGTCTTTCCCGCCGGGCAACTTCACCTGATGGGCGATCGCGCCCTCACGCTGGCGCGCATCCGCATTGAGGGAGGGTTCGCGCGCGCGGAGAATCAAAACCGCGTGCTTTGCGCGTTGCGAGACCAACTGACCAGCCCGGAAGTTGTAAAGGATATTCCAGAATTGATTCAAGCCTTCAACGATAACATCCAGACCGATCTCAGCCCGGCGCAGATCAGCGAACTGGCTTGTCTTGGAACGCAAATTCAAACAAGCGATATTCACTTCGTGGGGTTTCCTCAGAACCTCTTCGTTCAAACTCGCGAGTTCGACCCGGTCTTCGGCAAGAACGTTTCGATCCTCAAAACAGATTTTGAGGTCCTGCGCGAATACGTCCATCAGTTCAACGAGGGCGCATGGCAGGCAACCAGCGCCCCTGCCGAAGCTTCGAGCGAGGAGGTCCCCTTCTGCCCATGAATATTCCCGCGCTCAATGTTTCCGCAATCTTGAAACGTTTCGGCCTTCGAGCCGACAAATCGCTCGGGCAGAATTTCCTGCAAGATACTCACGGGCTCGAACAGATCGCCCGAGCGGCAGAGATTCAGCCAGCGGATACGGTGTTGGAAATCGGTCCCGGCTTGGGAAGCCTGACCCGCTACCTCGCCGCGTCTGCCCAGGACGTGGTAGCGGTCGAGCTAGACGAGAGGTTGCTCCGCCCGCTTGAAGAAATTCTCGCCCCTCATCAAAATGTCCGAGTGGTACACGGCAATATCCTCGACATCTCACCAGGCGATTTGATCGCCCAGCCGGAATATTTGGTGGTAGCCAATATTCCCTACTACATCACGTCGGCGATCATCCGCCATTTGCTCGAAAACAAGAACAAGCCGCGCAGGATCGTGCTGACCATCCAAAAAGAAGTGGCGCAACGGATCTGCGCCAAGCCGGGCGATCTGAGTTTGCTGGCATTGAGCGTGCAGGTCTACGGTAATCCTCGTGTCGTCGCAAGCATCCCCGCGGGGGCATTCTTCCCCGCTCCGAGCGTAGATTCGGCAGTATTGGTTGTGGATATTTATCCCAGCCCATATATCGAAGAACCGCTCCTCAATATTTTTTTCAAGTTGATCAAGGCAGGTTTCGCTCAAAAAAGAAAAACCCTGAGAAACTCGCTTTCCGCAGGCTTGCATAAACCGACCAATGAGATCGTCGAGCTTCTCCACCGGGCAGGCATCGACCCCATGCGCCGGGCAGAGACTTTGAACCTCGACGAATGGCGGGCATTATGCGTATTGTACGGAAACAACAAAGCGGAGCCGTGACGGCTCCGCTTTTGAATGAACACAACAAACATCTCCCGCGATTACTGACTTCTGCTGAGTAATTCCTTCTTCAACTGCTCCACGGAGGAATATTTGCCAAAAACAGCGGGCAGTTCATAAACTTGTATCGCCAGCCGATTCTTGCTTTTTGACACCTGCTCGCGATCGTTGAGCGGATAGAAATAATCGAGGGATTGTTGCAAGCGCGAGTTGATCTTCTCTTGAAATGCGGAGCGAGTCTCCGGTGAGACCACAACAACAAAATCAGATGGGCTGATATGCCCGAGAAAATCATCCGCAGAACCTGTCTCTTTCAAGGCGTTCGAGACCATCAGGCTGATGGCTCGCAAGACATCGTCCGACGCGACAAACCCGTAGGCTTCCCGGAAGGTCTGCAAGTTGGCAATCGAAATATGCAGGAGCGACAACCCGGACTTGTGCACCACATCGGATAATTTCTCGTCCACGAGGGCGCCTTCCGGTAATCCGCTCACGGGATTGGTCAGCGATGCCTGGCTCACACGCTTGAGCGAGTTTCGCACGCGCAAGCGCAGTTCCTGCACATCGAACGGCTTGGTAATGTAATCATCCGCGCCGACTTCGAGTCCTTGCAAGATGTCTGAACGGTCGCGTTTTTCTGTGAGGAAAATAATGGGGATCTCGTTGGTACGACGGTCTTCGCGCACCCGCCGGGCAACTTCAAAGCCATCAATATCCGGAAGGCGAATATCGAGGATGATTAAGTTCGGCAACACGGTTTGCGCGGCGCGCACGCCATCCTCCCCCCAGTTGACGGTGAATACTTCATATCCTTGAACGCGAAAATAGGCGTTCAACATTTCGGCAATATCGAGATCGTCCTCGACGATTAGGATCTTCGATTTGGCTTCAGCCACATCACCCCCGATCAGGCAATCGGTTCTTTTTGGATGACGAACTCACAAACGGCATCGCCAACGGCAACACACTTCGACTCGTTGACGCGGAACTCATTACCGCCCGACACCCATTTGAGCGCTTCCTGCAACAACCCTGTAGCGAGGTAGCACACCGGTTTATCCGCATTCTTGCGCCCCCAACAGCAGGGGCACTTATGAATGGTGTAAATAAATTCGGTATCTTTTTCCTCCACCGTGCTATGTTGATCGCTTAACTGGGAAAATATCTTCGCCACCGCCGGGATACCGATCTTCAATTTGGCTTGCAGTGGAAGCACCACAAAGGCAAGGTCTGCCGCACCGGCGAGAGCGCCGAAGTTTTTCAACGCATCTGAAAAGGTGGCGCGACCGGCGCGTAGCGCCAATCCGCGTCCGCCGCGCGGGCCATACATTTCCTCCAACGCCGTGCCCATGGCGGAAAGCTCGCCGAAGTCGAATCCTTTATCGAGATTATCGGCAGGGTAATTGTCGATGTAGTTATTCATACCCGCGAGGTTGAGGATGGCATTCAAACCATTTTTGCCCATCACCTCCTCGAGCGATTTGATCGTGATCAAGCCAAATTTATTAGGGTAATACAGACCGGCTTTTTGAACAGGGCTCATTAGATTCTCCGATTAGATCAGTTTCGCAAGATCTTCCGCGGCGCGGCGCATATCGAGGAAGATCAAGCCCAACTTCGCCTGCTCACGCGCCAACGCAGTAAGCACAGCCTCTTGCCCCACCGACATCAATAACACATATCCCTTTTCGCCTTTGATGTACACCTGCTCGAGCGAGCCGCGTCCCAGTTCAGTAGCAATGCGCTCACCGAGCGACAGCATGGCGGCAGACATGGCGGAAACACGATCTTCTTCCACGCCCTGAGGCAGGGCGGATGCGATACTCAAACCATCGACGCTGACAACTGCCGACGCTTCGATATCCGGCGACGACGCTTGCAATTCACGAAGACGATCTACCATTTGCTGGGTACGAGATTTAGACAAGACAGCCCTCCAAGGGTATCCACCCGCCAACGACCGGCAGGAGTGTTTCAAACTTAGAGTATTTTAGATTACGGGGTAAAAAGTGTCAAGCCAGCCGCTTCAAAGTTTGTGGAAATTTACAGATATGCAAATATTCAAATGCTATAATCTTCAAACACATTCATGAAAAAAATTTCCTCCCTTTTCTTAATCCTCGCGATTTTCATCAGCGTCAACTCCCAACAACCCGTCTCTGCGCACACCGAGCCTGAGCGCGAAAGCGGAGCCGTGCTTTGCGCGCCGGATGTATACCTCGTCGAACCCGGCGATTGCCTTCCACTGGGACCCTCCACATATATCACTAGACTTTCACAACTTGGGCTGACGATTCCTCCGCGTCCGCTCGCCTCGAAACACCCGGACCCAAGCCTGCCTCAACTCCCCTATCTCTATTTCCATCTTGACAATGCTCCCGTCCCGATCCTGAACGGACCCGCCGGCGCAGAGACCGGCAACGCATACATGCCCGGCTTTGTCTACGTCAGTTATGTCGACCGTGTGGACACCGGGCATGGAATCTACTACATGCTTCAAGATGGAAGTTGGATCGCCGGGAAAGGCGCGCGCGTGTCGGAAATATCCTCGTATCAAGGGCTGGAGTTTACAGCCACCCCCAAGCGACCCTTTGGCTGGGCGTTTGAATATATTCCCGTCAAACAAGCGCCGGGATACAACACGCCTGAAACGGGAATATTCATCAACCCATTCACAGAAATGCTACAGGTGTACCAGACTCAAATTGTAGACGGCGCAGACTGGAACTTGATCGGTCCAAACCAATGGGTGGAGGCGCGGAAAGTTGCAATCATCACACCCAACGTAAATCCACCCGAGGGCGTGACGACCGGTCGCTGGATCGATGTGGACCTCGCCGAACAAACCCTTGCCGTGTACGACAATTACGCATTGGTCTTTGCCACCGTCATCGCCAGCGGACTCGAACCCTTCTGGACGCGCCCCGGTACATTTCAGATCTACCTGAAAAAAGAAACCGAAAACATGCGCAACAACGACCCGACCGATTTTTATTATCTTGATAACGTTCCCTGGACGATGTACTTTGACAAAGCCCGCGCCCTGCACGGCGCATACTGGCGCACGCGCTTCGGTTATCCACAATCGCATGGATGCGTGAATCTTTCGGTTGGCGACGCGCATTGGTTATATAACTGGGCAAGCGAAGGCGATTGGGTATACGTTCACGATCCATCGGGTTTAACTCCCACAGACCCCGCGTTATACCATGATTGGGCGTATTGACACTTCAATAATCTGCATGGTAAACTCTCGCCCGCTGTTAGATTGGTCTCGTGGTGTAGCGGCCTAACATGCGGCCCTGTCAAGGCCGAGATCGCGGGTTCGAATCCCGTCGGGACCGCTCTTACTGCAACCTTCAAAAAAGGTTGTCAAAAGAGGAAGAAACGCAAAAGTCGGTTGTAGAGCCACTAGCGCGTTTTCTCGCACAAAGATTGCTTCGATCACGAGTCGAAGCAATCTTTTTTGTTCGATTGTGTTTAGCTTAGTCCAGTTGGCATATGCCTCCTGTACTTTCTTGCTTAATGTTAGTGTAGCAGCGAAATTATTTTCCTGCAAGGGATTGATGATATTTTCAACGCGTTCCTTCTCTCTTTCAAGAATTTCTTTCGT
>CASGHD010000215.1 GCA_949319575.1 uncultured Anaerolineales bacterium
CGCGTCCAGTTTCAAAATGTCATGTAAATAATAGTAAATGGCGAAAGTGAGATAGGCATTGCCGCATCCGAAGTCTACAACATGGATGGGCTGTCCGCTCAAGGCTTCGAAAGAATCGGTCTCATCCACGAGCCGCAAAAATTCATTGATCTGTTTGAACTTGCGCTGCATATCCGCCTTGATTTTGCCGTCCTGCGTCATAATGCCAACCGCTTTGAGGAACGGCTCGGCATTCTCGGTGGAAAGGAGTCTGCTCTTCTGGCGGTCGTGCGCGAGGTCGGTTGTAAATGTTTTCGTTGGTTTGACTTCGTTGACGATGGCTTTTCCCTTTTTCGAGATGTTCACTTGAAGCCCGCCCGTTTTGCTTTCAACAAAAATATTGCGGAAGGGGAGCGCGAGCAATTCATCTACTTGGGAAGCGGCTTCATCTAACAAATAATTTTTAGTGATGTCTTTTTTATCGTCGAAATACGAAAACTGCAAATGGATCTCGCCCTTGATCTCCACAGGTCGCACGACCACTTTGTTCCACAGCAGGGACGATCCTTTTTGCTCCCCGCTGAATGTGGCGCGAATCAATTCATCCTTTACAAGGATGCGGTCGCGTATGAGTTGTTTGTAATCTGACTCCATGCTGGGGAGTATATCATTGGCGTTGCTATAACTTACCCCAAATAAACATTCCGTCATTGCGAGGAGGGCTTTGCCCGACGAAGCAATCTCCACCACGTATAGCGAAGTCTGATGTTCACGGAGATTGCTTCGCTTCGCTCGCAATGACGGGCTTAAGGTATTTTGAGATGAATTCTAATGAATCAAAAAGGGGCGGACACTCCTTCGACTTTGCTCAGGACACCGCCCCGACAATTCTCTAATCTCTAATTCTCTCTTCTTTACCCATACCTATTCATAAACTTTTCCATCCGATGGATCGCCTCTTCGATCTTTTCATAGGAAGTGGCGTAGCACATGCGCGCGTATCCCTCGCCGCCGGGACCGAACGCGTTGCCCGGCACGACCGCGACAGACTCTTCGCGCAATAATTTCTCGGCGAAGGTTTCATCGTCCATGCCAGAGGCTTGGATGTTGGGAAAGGCATAAAAAGCGCCGCGCGGCTCGAAGGTCGAGAGACCGAGGCGGTTGAGTCCCGCCACGAGGAGTCGGCGGCGGCGGTCATATTCCACGCGCATCTCTTCCACGTGAGGGTCTCCACTTTGGATGGCGACCAGAGCGGCATCCTGCGCGGTGGTCGGGGCAGACATGATCGTGTATTGGTGAATCCGCACGAGACCTTGAATCAAGTCCGAAGGTCCGCAGGCGAAGCCGATGCGCCAGCCCGTCATCGCGTAATTTTTCGAGAAGCCGCCGATGAGGATCGTGCGATTCTTGAGGCTTTCATCCAGCGCGGGGAAACAGACGTGTTGAAAATCATACACGAGGCGGTCATAGAGTTCATCGGTGACGACGAGTAGATCGAACTCTTCCGCGATCTTTGCGATTTCTAACATCACTTCGCGTGTGGCGACCGCGCCTGTTGGATTCGATGGATAGCCGATGAAGATCGCTTTTGTGCGCGGCGTGATCGCTTTGCGAATATCGTCGGGATCAACGCAAAAATCGTTCGCCTCGCGCGCGGGCACTTCCACTGCCACGCCGCCCGCCATGATGACCTCGGCTTGATACGAGACAAAACACGGCGTGGGGATGATGACTTCATCGCCCGTATCAAGGATGGCGGTGAACGTGAGATACAACGCTTCCGAGCCGCCGACCGTGGCGATGATCTCATTCGTTGGGTCATATTTGATCTGATACAAACGTTGAAGATTATCGGAGATCGCCTGACGCAATTCCATCTTTCCCCAATTCGATGTGTAATGCGTCTCCCCGTTTTGCAGTGAGCGAATGCCCGCGTCGAGAATCGGTTTCGGTGTGGTGAAATCGGGCTCGCCGATGCCAAGCGAGATCACGTCTTTCATCGTCGCGGCGATGTCGAAAAATTTGCGAATGCCCGAAGGCTTTAATCCCGCCACCCGTTTCGACAGACGTTGAACATTCGTTACTTCCTGCATGGAACCTCCGTTTGTTTTTATGTCGTTGCGAGCGAAGCGAAGCAATCTCCTGTTAACTGGGGGTTGCTTCTCGAAGACTCGCAACGACATTGGATTAAATTGGTTGCACTACCCATTCATCGGGAATTTCCCGATACGTCAGATCGAACGCGTACCCATTCGCCGTCTTGACTCGGAAACCTTTTTCACTCGGACCGCGCCAACGCGCAACAATTTCCGCGATCTCATACTTGTATCCCTCCCATGTGAGCGCAAGCGGAGTTTCAGCATACTCTGAATCGGAATGACATTCGACCATGTTCATATTTTACGACAGAATGACGTAACTATTATCGCCAACATTTAATTGGACGACTTGCCCATCGCCTCTTCCCTTGACTTGAGCCTGCCTGCCCACCATCGAGCGACTCAACGCCGCGTCCTTTATCTCGCTCCCCGCCTCGACGATGCTTTCGGTGATCGTGCTGTTCTCGATCTTGCAGTCCGCGCCAATGGACGCATGCGGACCGATCGTCGAGTCGCTGATCTCCGCGCTCGGGTCAATCGCACAAGGCTCGATCACCTTTACCTGTCTACCTGTATACGTGTTTACCTGTTTACCTAATTTATCCAACAACACCTTATTCGTATCCAGCGTCGCTTCGATCGTTCCCGCGTCCAGCCAGCTGATGCCGTTATGAGTCCGCACTTTGGCGCCGCCTTCGATCATCACTGAGATCGTATCGGCAAGATAATATTCACCCTTCAACGAGATCTTCCGTTCCATCTGCTCTTCGATGGCGGCATGCAATCGCTCCGCGTTCTTGAACCAGTAACAACCGATCAACACCAGATTGTTTTCCATCGAAGTTGGTTTCTCGATGAAGCGTTTCACCCAGCCATCCGCGCCCACCTCCGCCACCCCGAAGCGACGCGGGTCGGGGAAGGGCAGCACCCACGCGACGCCGTCCGCTTTCTCTTTATCAAGAAAGGCGAAGTCTGTTTCGATGATCGAATCGGAGAACACGACCATCATCGGTCCGCGCATGAACTCGCGTCCCAGCCAGAGCGCGTGCGATTGTCCCTTCATTTCATGTTGTACGATGTAATGCGCTTTTATGTCGGGATATTTCTCTTTAATGAACGCAGGAATTTGCAACTCGCCGAGATAGGGTCCCACGATAAAAACATATTCCACGTTTTCAGGATTGGGCAGGGTCTTGAACATATCCATTAAATGTTCAAGCGTGGTCTTGCCCGCCACTGTTACAAGCGGCTTCGCCTTGCTCCACGTGTGCGGACGCATGCGCGTCCCCCAGCCTGCCATAGGGATAAAGATTTTTAGTGTTTCGGTCATGTGCTAATTTTACCTCGCGTGCATGGTTGACGATAGACGATGAACAATTGACCATGGTCTATCGTCCATTGTCCATCGTTATGTATGCCCCAAAACGGGATGCGGTTTATACACTTCCTCCAACCGTTTTACTTCCTCATCTGTGAGTTTGATCTCCAGCGCGGCGATGGCTTGTTCGAGGTGATCCATTTTCGTCGCGCCGATGATGGGCGCGGAGATGTGCGGCTTGTTCATCAACCACGCCAGCGCGATCTGCGATGTCGTTACGCCGCGTTCTTTTGCAATGGCAGTTGCGCGGTCTACGACTGCAAAATCTTCTTCGTTGAAATACATCGAATGTCCAAACGTGTCGCTTTTTGAGCGCAGTGTATCTCCCCAATCTTCCTTGCGGCGGTTGCCTGTGAGAAACCCGCGCGCCAGCGGACTCCACGGGATGAGTCCCACGCCTTGATCGAGGCATTGCGGAATCATCTCGCGCTCTTCTTCACGATACACAAGGTTGTAGTGATTCTGCATCGAGACGAAACGCGTCCAGCCGTGACGTTCAGCTGTGTGCTGCGCCTTCGAGAATTCCCACGCGTACATCGAAGACGCGCCGATGTATCGCGCCTTCCCCGCGCGGACCACGTCGTTCAACGCTTCCATCGTCTCTTCGATGGGAGTCTCATCATCCCAGCGGTGGATTTGGTACAGGTCAACATAATCCATCTGGAGGCGTTTGAGCGACTTGTCAATCGAATCCATGATGTGCTTGCGGGAGAGTCCGCTATCGTTCACTTCCTTGCTCATCTGGTTGTTGACTTTGGTCGCGACGATGACATGCTCGCGCTTCACGCCGAAATGCCTGAGCAGGTTCCCCGTCACCTTTTCGCTTTCGCCGAGCGAGTACACATCCGCTGTGTCGAAGAAGTTGATGCCCGCCTCCAACGCGCGCTTGATGAAAGGTTTGGCTTGTTCTTCGTCTAAAACCCAGTCGCGCCATTGATTGGATCCATAACTCATCATGCCGAGGCACAAACGCGAAACTTTCATTCCAGTTTTGCCGAGGTTGTTGTATTGCATGGAGACTCCTAATAATTCTGGTGGTCGAGTAGGGCGAAGCCCGTATCGAGACCACCACGCCGTAGAGAAATTTTTGTTACAAGAGTTTATCTGCGTACCGGTTGGTCTCAATACGTCCCGCGAAAAGCGCGCGGGACTACTCGACCAACAGAGTTGGGATGAAATCAAATAATTTTCAAATTCGCCAAACTCGCTGACAATCTTTTGATCCCCACAGACTCAAACACCACATCCACGATCTCATCGTTGTCTTGAATTTTGCTGTCGAGGACGATGCCCTCGCCCCATGAGGGATGTTTGATGCGCGTCCCAGCGCGGTATTTGGCTGGGGTGACTGAAGCAGGCTGACCCTGCGATTGATGCGTCTGCCATTTTGTTTCTGCGGGCGCGCCGCGCATGGAACGTCCCGTGCGTGTTTTGCCGACGAGTAGATCCGCTGGCACATCATCCAGATAACGCGAGGGAAAAGTTTCTTCAGTTGCGCCGCGTCCGCCGCGTTGAATCGAACGGATGAGATACAGCTTGTCTTTGGCGCGCGTGATGCCGACGTAAAAGAGGCGGCGCTCTTCCTCCATTGATTCGGGATCGTCGAACGAACGGCTGTGCGGGAGGATGCCGTCGTCGAGACCGACGATGAAGACTGCGCCGAACTCGAGTCCCTTCGCGGCGTGGAGGGTGAGGAGCGTTGGCACGTTGCCTTCGGCGATGGTGTCTTGATCGGAGATGAGCGCGATGTTTTCGAGAAACTCATCGAGTGCGCGCGTGGAATATTCATCGGCGAGGCGTTTGAGCTCGACGACGTTTTCCCAGCGGTCTTCGCCTTCCTCGGATTGGTCGTCAATGTATTCTTTGAAGTTGAGGTCTTTGACAACGCGATCAAAGAGTTCGGGAATGGTCAGCGTTTGCGCGGCGACTCGCCACGTGGCGAGCATCCCGCCGAAATCTGCAAGAGGAAGCGCGGCGCGACCCGTGAATGATTTCCAAAATGGTGATTGATCGCCGCGCGCGAGATCAATGAGTACGTTGCCAGGTTGCATTTCATTTTGCCGCGCAACCATGTGCAACGTGGTGAGAGTCTTCGCGCCGATGCCGCGCGGCGGGACGTTGATGATGCGGTCGAGGCTGGCTTCGTCTGCGGGATTGTGAATGAGGCGCAGGAACCCGATGATGTCTTTGACTTCGCGCCTGCCATAGAATCTCTGCGCGCCGACGAGACGGTACGGTAGCCTCGCTTGCAAAAACGCTTCTTCGATTAAACGCGACATGGCGTTGGTGCGATACATGATCGCACAATCGCCCGGCTCGAATTGGCGCGACGCGACGAGTTGCGCGATGCTGTCCACGACGAACGACGCTTCGGCATAATCGTCGGGCGCTTCGTAGAAAAATATTTTTTCGCCCTCGCCTCTATCGCTAAATAGTTTTTTCTTGCGGCGGTTGCGCGCGCGGTCAATGACGCCCATTGCCACATCAAGAATGTTTTGCTTGGAACGATAATTTTGCTCCAGCAGGATGGTCTGTGAATCGGGAAAATCCTGATTGAAGCGTTCGATGTTGCGCCAGTCTGCGCCGCGCCATGAATACACACTCTGGTCCTGGTCGCCAACGCAAAACACATTCTTATTAAAAGAAGCGAGTTCCTTTACAAGCGCATATTGGGCGAGGTTGGTGTCTTGAAATTCATCCACCAGCACGTGGCGGAAACGCTGGGCATATTTATCGCGCACAGATGGATTCTCTTCGAGCAAACGCGCGGTGTAAACCAGAATGTCGTCGAAATCCACGGCGTTGCTGGCGATGAGTCGCTTTTGATATTCGGCGTACACGCGCTTCACTATTTCATCGCGATACGTCAGCGCGGGGTAATCGTCCGCGCGGATGAGTTCGTTCTTGGCGCGCGAAATTGCGGCATGCACGCTGGCGGGACGATACAACTTCTCGTTGATATTCAATTCACGGATGACGTTTTTGACAATCCGTTCCTGGTCGTCTGAATCAAAGATCACGAAATTCGATTCGATGGGGAGGTGTTCCGCTTCGCGCCTCAGTATCCGCGCGCAGATCGAATGAAACGTGCCGAGCATGATCCCCTCGGTGGCTTGGTCGGGCAACAATTTCTTGACGCGCTCCTGCATCTCTTTCGCGGCTTTGTTGGTGAATGTGACCGCGAGAATCTGCCACGGGCGGACTCCCTCCTCCGCGATCAGATACGCGATCCGCTGGGTCAGCACCCGCGTCTTTCCGGACCCGGGACCTGCCACGACTAAAACGGGTCCGTTCCCAGCGGTGACGGCGGCGCGTTGTGGAGGGTTGAGTTTATCGAGGAAGGACATTGGGAAGGATGAAGGATGAATTATGAAGGATGAAAGTCAAAGGTAAAAAGTAGAAAATGGAAAGTAGCAAGTGGAAAGAGGAAAGATGCAAGCGATGCCATGAGCGGCGAAGGCGTAAATCGAGGGGAGGAAAGATAAACGTCCCGCAGGTTTTGATTCATAACATGCGGGACGTGTTTACCTGTTTACCTGTTTACTTGTCTACTTGTCTACTTGTCTACTTGTCTACTTGTCTACGTAGTTCCGCGCTTATAACTGAGACGTGCAATTCGGGCAACGCTTGGCTTTGATCGAAATGGTGGTAATACAATAGGGGCATTCTTTTGTGGTGGGTTCTGCGGCGGGCGCGGGCTTTTGCATTCGGTTCATTGTCCGGATGAAAAGGAAGATGACGAAGGCAATAACGAGAAAGTCAATGATGGATTGGATGAACGCCCCGTATTTGACGACTGCGTCTCCAACAGTGAGCGCCAATTCGCTAAAATTGACCCCTCCCAGTAACAGCCCGATCACCGGCATTAAAACATCGCCCACAAGCGAAGCGACGATCTTGCCGAACGCGCCGCCGATGATCACAGCGATGGCAAGATCGATCACATTCCCGCGCATGACAAAATCTTTGAATTCTTTTAACATAAAAATCTCCTCTTTAAAAAGTAATGAACTGATGGTATTCTACCGTTCAGGAAGGGAGATGTCAACAAAACCCTCGGGGAGCGTCAACACTTCTCCAGAGGCATTGCAAATAGTTCTGGAGAACTGATTCTTGCCGAATCGAAGGTGGTAATTTTGATTTTGCCGGTATCGTGATTGACGGGCTTTTAGAATGGAGTATAATCTGCGCGTGTTTGGCAACAAGATTCCCAGGCTGAAAAGGAAAACATCGAAATGCCTGATCTTTTACTGGATGTGAAAGGGCTGGAAACAACGTTTAAAACTCCAGATGGGATTGTCCATGCGGTTAATGGCGTTTCGTTTGGTCTAAAGGAAGGGGAAACCTTGGGCGTTGTGGGGGAGAGTGGGTGTGGTAAGAGTGTGACTATGCTATCGGTATTAGGGTTGATTCCATCCCCTCCGGGAAAAGTCAAAGAGGGCACTGCTCACTTTTTCGGACGCGATCTCCTTAAAATGACATCCGCTGAAATCCGCCAGATACGCGGCGCGCAGATCGGCATGGTTTTTCAAGACCCCATGACCTCCTTGAACCCTGTCTTGACGATCGGTCGACAGTTGGAGGAACCGCTGGTTGTGCATCTTGGCATGACGCGCGCGCAGGCTCGTAATCGCGCGGCTGAACTGCTAGCCATGGTGGGAATTCCGAACGCCAAAGATCGACTGTCCGATTACCCTCATCAATTTTCCGGCGGGATGCGTCAGCGGGTTATGATTTCCATGGCGCTTGCCTGCTCGCCGCAATTGCTCATTGCCGACGAACCCACTACTGCGCTGGATGTGACCATTCAGGCGCAGATCACCGACCTCGTTAAACGATTGCGCAGTGAATTGGGAATGGCAATCATCTGGATCACTCACGATCTGGGCGTCGTCGCGGGTTTTGCGCAACGCGTGATCGTTATGTACGGAGGCTTCATTATTGAAGATTCAATCGTCAACGAGTTGTATGTCAACCCCACGCATCCATACACCATTGGCTTGCTTGGCAGTCTCCCGCGCGTAGATGCCTCCGGACACGAAACCCTTACTTCGATCGAAGGTTCGCCGCCGCTTTTATATGAAAAACCCACCCACTGTCCCTTTGCGCCGCGCTGTAAATGGGCAATGGAACGATGCTGGAAGGAAAACCCGCCCCTCGAAACGGTTGCGCCGGACCACCGCGTGGCATGCTGGGTTGATGTGAAAACAGGGAGAGCGCGTTGATATGGCTGATAACAATGTACTACTACGCGTAGATAATCTTGTAAAACACTTCCCGATCATGCGAGGCTTGCTCCAGAAGCAAGTAGGCGCGGTGCGAGCGGTGGATGGGGTCTCCTTTGAATTGAAACGCGGCGAAACGCTAGGACTCGTGGGCGAATCTGGCTGTGGGAAATCCACCACCGGTCGCGCCGTATTACAGTTGTATCGCCCGACCTCCGGCAACGTCCACTTCGACGGGACCGACCTGACGGTGATCAAAGGCGAGGAATTGCGCGCCATGCGTCGCAAGATGCAGATGATCTTTCAGGATCCGTATGCCAGCCTGAACCCGCGTATGACTGTGGGCGAGATCATCCGCGAACCGCTGATCGTCCACAAAGTTGCCACCGAAGCCGAAGCGGATGAGCGCGTCAGGCAGTTGCTTGAACTGGTAAAGTTGAACCCTTCGTTCTCCACGCGTTACCCGCACGAATTCTCCGGCGGGCAACGCCAACGTATCGGCATTGCCCGCGCGCTGGCGTTACAGCCCTCGTTCATCGTTTGCGATGAACCCATTTCTGCGCTGGATGTTTCGATCCAGGCGCAAGTAGTGAACCTGCTTGAAGAACTCCAGAACGAATTCAACTTAACTTACCTGTTCATCGCTCACGACCTTTCGGTGGTGCGCCATATCAGCGACCGGGTCGCGGTGATGTACCTGGGTGTGATCGTGGAGCTTTCCACGCGGGATGAGTTATACGAGCATCCTCTCCACCCTTATTCGCAAGCTCTTTTATCGGCAGTGCCAATCCCCGACCCGGTGATTGAAAAGACGCGCCAACGCATCATTCTGACCGGCGATGTTCCCTCGCCTGCCAACCCGCCCTCCGGTTGCCGTTTCCGCACGCGTTGCCCGATCGCTGAAGCAAAATGCGCCGAATCCCGCCCAGAGTTTCGGGAAATAAAACCAGGCCACTTTGTCGCCTGTTTCTTTGCCGATCGATATTTGTAAGACATTCTTTGAAAGGAGGTGGTTGCTACTACCCCGATACCGTTGCTACCTTGTCAAACGTCGTATCCAAATTCTAAATTTTTGTGAGGAAAAGAAAAATGCGTAAACTGTTTACCTTACTGAGCCTCTTTGTGCTCGCCAGTATGATCCTTTCAGCATGTGGTCCTACACCGGCGGCAACTGATGCTCCCGCTCAACCTGAGCAACCCGCCGCTACCGATGCCCCGGCCCAACCCGAAGCAACGGAAGCCCCAGCCAAAGAGGCTGTTTTGCGGATCAACACCGGTACCTACCCCGATGTGATCGACCCGCAGAAATCCTCCTTCGTCAATGAAATTGGTCACCTCGATAAGATCTACATGGGCTTGTCCACATTGAACGAAAAACTCGAGACCGTCCCCGGCGCCGCTGATTCATGGACGTTCAACGATGACGCCACCCAGTTGGTCTTCACCTTGAAGCCCGGCCTGGTCTACAGCGACGGTTCCGTGCTCAATGCCAAGCGCTTTGAGTATTCCTTCCAGCGCAATATCGACCCCACCACCGCTGGTGAATACGCCTCCATCACCGACGAAATCGTTGGCGCGCCTGAATGGCGCGCTGCTGACACCGCCGCTGAAGGGTATGATCCTGAGACGTTCAAAGCCGCGCTGGGCGTCAAAGCCTCGCACGCCGATGGCTCCGCTTGCGCTGACTACGAAGACACCGCCTGCGATACCCTCACCCTGAACTTCTCGAAACCCGCCCCGTACTTCGCGACCATCGCGGGTATCTGGGTTGGTTATCCTGCCAAGGAAGAGAACATTGCTGAAGGCGGAGACATCTGGTGGACCAGCTCCAAGTACCAAATCGGTAACGGACCCTTCATCTGGAAGAGTGTGGACCCGTTCGTCAAATCCGTCTTTGTCCCGAACCCCAACTTCGCGGGCGGGAGCGTTCCCACCTACTCGATGGAATACAGCTACATCACTGACTCGGCTGTTGCCTTCGAAGCCTATCTCAATAATGAGTTCGATATCGTCGCCTCTGTTGCGGAAGACCTTCCTGTGATCGATGCCGATGCCGACCTCACCGCTCAGCACGTGAAATATGCGGGCTCCTGCACGATCAAGATCCAGTATAGCCTGCACCCCACCTGGAACGGCCAGCCCAACCCCTTCACCGACAAGAAAGTGCGCGAAGCCTTTTCCCTGGCATTCGACGCCGAATCCTGGGCGCGTGATGTAGACGGCTCTCTCTCCCTGCCCACCTGGACGTGGATTCCTCCCGGATATCCTGGATACGATGCCGCCTCCCCGTTGCACTTCGATCCGGAAGCCGCCAAAGCCGCTCTTGCCGCCGCCTCTGAACCCTTCAACTCTGCTGAAAAGCTAAACGCGATGGGCCTCAAGATGGCATTTGCTGACTCAGCCCGCAACCGCCAGCGCCACGAGTGGATTGCCGCTCAATACAAGGAAATTCTTGGCGTGGATCTTGCGCTTGACCCAGTTGAGCCGACCACATACACCGCCATCCAGAAAGATCCAGACACCTATCCGCTTCTCTCTCGCGGTGGTTGGTGCGCGGACTACGCGGATCAACAGAACTGGCTGAGCGTGTACTGGCGCACAGGCACCTTCTCCGCTCGCTGGGGCTATTCGAACCCTGAGTTCGATGCCTTGGTGGACGAAGCGGACACAACCGTTGATACCGCCAAGCGCAACGAGTTATATGCCCAAGCGCAACAGATTTTGCTCGGTGATATTCCTGCCGCTTTTGGTTACAACTCGCTCAATCACTACCTGGTGAAACCGTGGGTGACCGGCTACATGACCACCCCGCAGGATCACATCTTCCCCGGCGATCTCACACCGTGGACGATCTCCATCGACACCTCAATGATCCCGTAAGTTTGTCGCTTCATTGAACTGAACCAACCTTGGGCCGGGGGACTGCGGTTCCCCGGCCCAACCCTTGCTTTATCTGCCACCTCTTTAATTTTGCCGCGCGGTTGTTGTTCTCCCGCTCATAAGTGAGTTGCCATGACCACCTATATCATCCGAAGATTACTCTGGCTCATACCTGTCTTACTGACCGTTTCCGCAGTGACATTCGTTGTCATGCGCAGCGCCCCGGGCGGACCTTGGGACACAGACGCGGAACGCCGCCAGGTGGATGCCGCCACGGCTAAATCATTGGCGGCTTATTATGGATTGGACAAGCCCATGTGGCGGCAGTTTTACGCCTATGTCATTGGCGATACCAACAGCCAGACCAAAGAATGGGTATGCGGCGTGATCTGTGGCAACCTGGGTCCTTCCTATCGCCAACGCGGGCGCACGGTGCAAGATATTCTGTTTGCTCCTCCCGAAGGGAAAACTTTCTGGCAAAGCCGTTTTGGATATTCCATTCGCCTGGGAGTGCTGGCGCTTTCCATGGCGATCTTTATCGGTATTCCACTGGGAATCATTGCCGCCTTGAGGCAAAATACCCTTGTCGATTACACCGCCTTATTTATCGCGACAAGCGGCATCTCAGTGCCCAGTTTCGTTCTCGCTATTTTTTTAATCATCATTTTTGCTTCGCGCCTGCATTGGATCGACATTGTCGTGGATGATTGGACCCAGTTCAAGTATTGGCTCATGCCTATGGCGGTGCTGGGGTTCGGAACCCTGGCGTTCACTGCCCGTCTGACGCGCTCTTCGATGCTGGAGGTCATGCGGCAGGATTATGTTCGCACCGCGCGCGCCAAAGGGCTTGCCGAACGAGTCGTGATCTTCATCCACATGCTCAAGAACGCCCTGATCCCCGTTATCACGATCCTCGGTCCCGCGCTGGCGGGGCTTGTCACTGGCTCATTCATCATCGAAACCATGTTCAGTTTCCCGGGGATGGGGCGCGCCTATGTGCAGGCGATCGGCCAGCGCGATTACTCCATGATCATGGGCACCACCCTCATCTATGCCATGCTGGTGGCAGTGGCTAATTTGAGCGTGGATATTATTTATGTGTTTATCGATCCGCGCATCCGCCTGGGAGAATAAAAGGATTTGATATGACTGCTCAAACTACATCTACCGGCAAGGTCGCCGAATTTAGCGATGTTTTTCGCCCAAGCAAAAGCCTGGGGCAGGAAGCCTGGTCGCGGTTGGTTCGCAACAAGGCATCCATGTTCGGCTTGGTCGTGATTGTCTTCTTCATTTTCCTGGCTGCGTTTGCCTCTGTCATCGCCCCCATGAATCCGCTTGAATTGCACGGCGGAAAGAAGTTCCTGCCCCCGCCCTTCGATCAAGGCGCGACGAATATCAAGTCTGAGCCAGGGTTCTGGCTCGGCACCGATTCCCTGGGTCGCGATACCCTAAGCCGCACGATCTATGGAGCGCGCGTTTCCATCGTTGTGGGTTTCCTTCCCACGATCATCATCCTTTTGCTGGGAACCACCGTTGGCATGTTTGCAGGGTACATCGGCGGACGGACTGATAACTTCCTCATGCGCCTGACCGACGTGATCTACGCGTT
>CASGHD010000216.1 GCA_949319575.1 uncultured Anaerolineales bacterium
CCGTCAATCAATGCTTTCTTCGATAAGGTTTTGGTGATGGCGGAGGATCCGAAGATGAAGCAGAACCGCCTCGCGCTGGTTGGCCAAATTGCCAATCTATCCAACGGCATTGCCGACCTGAGCAAGCTTGAGGGGTTCTAAAGATCAGGGCTCGTTAGGAGAGAGTGTTTCCTTTTCCGTTTGTGCTACAATCCGAATGAGCAAGGAGTATCGGCATGGAAACAAAAATGATTGATATAAAGAAAGAGGACACGCCTCTAAAAAAATTGCTTGCGTTCGTTTCAGCAGGTATGGAAGTTGTTCTGACCGAAGGAAAAGTGCCTGTGGCGCGCATCGTGCCGATGTCAAAGGGAGCGGGGATGCGTATTCCAGGTCTTCACGTGGGCAAAGTATGGATGAGTTCGGATTTCGACGCTCCGTTACCTGATTCGTTCTGGCTGGGCGAAGGCTCCGCGTGAAAGCATTGTTGGATACCCATGCGTTTCTTTGGTGGGATGGCGAACCAGAAAAACTTTCGAAAAGCGCGCTTGCGTTGTGCCAGGATACTGAAACCACGCTATTTTTGAGCGCCGCCAGCGTCTGGGAAATGCAGATAAAGATCCAACTTGGAAAACTCAAAATTGATTTGCCGCTTTCTGACCTGATACGGCAACAAGAGGAAAACGGAATTGTGGTTTTGCCTGTTCATGTATCGCATACGCTTGAAATCAGTAACCTGCCGCTTCATCATAAAGACCCGTTCGACAGATTGTTGATGGCTCAAGCGAGGGTCGAAGAAATGGTTTTTATCAGCGCTGACCCTGTCGTGGCTCATTATCCTGTGGAAGTGATATGGTGAACGAGTCACAACAGGGCAAACTCGAAGGATTCTAATGACGATTAATCCTGAAATTGCCGAGCGTAATATTTCTTTATCAGGGCAGATCATGAAATATCTGCTTGACCACCCGCAGGTATTTGATGTTTTACCCGACGATTTTGAATTGGTGATATTGCCTGAGGATGATCCAGAGATCGTTTTGTATAATCTTGATTTGCTCAAAAGATATGGCAGGCAGGATAAACCAGTAGTTTTGGCGCGTATGAAGTCGAATGCGGAAAAGATCATATCGGAGCCTAATATTTTTGTGCCGATTGCCGTGTAATTGTTGAACAAACTCGAGGGTTCTAACCTATCCCTCAATTTGTATGGCTACCCCGAAACTCGCACCAAAACTTGCAATCTGCATCCAATCGGACGATCCCGACTTGCTTACCCCGCGCATGATCTATGAAATCCTGCCAGATAAAAGCGCGGCGAAGTCAAACCATGTTCGCGTGATTGATAATGAAGGTGAAGATTATTTGTATCCCTCTAAATTCTTCCTGTTTGTGGATTTTCCGCTCACGGTGAAGCGCAGGCTGAAAAAAATTCCTTCTCGCCCAATGGTAACTTCACGGCTGCCGCGCGTCTAACTTGAAATAGGGACTCGACGCATCGCTTGCATGATTAAGGACACATAAGCATTTCGCCAAATCGGACTTAACTGGGTATAATGCCGTCATCGTCAAGTGGGGATGCAACCAGCCAATTCGCGCATCGTTCTCTTCGTCAATGCAACGTCTTTTGAAAAGGAGAAAATCATGTCCAAGCCAAAAATTCGAATCGCTGTTTCCCTGTTGATCGGTCTTGTGATCGTTCTGGCAGTATTTGCCACTGTGCAAGCGGCAGCCTCGCGAGCCAGCCTGAGCGGAGAGCGAGCCTTCACTACCGCAGGTCTGTTGCCCGATATGAGTCATGTTCGGAGCGCGGGTTTTACTGGTCAACAAAACCTCAACTCATATGAAGAGTCATATCAAAATAAAGGCGGGGGCTGCGACCACGACAGCCCAGACGATTAACGTCAATTGAATTTCAAGGATTACAGCAAGGGCAGATACACAATCTGCCCTTCTTCTTTTTAATGTGACAAAGTCTCGATTGCGTCTATAATTCAACAAACATCATTACCAATTTCCCTGTTTACGTGTCTACCTGTTTCCTTGTCTACGTGTTTACCTGTCTACCTGCCTCCCTAACCCATGTCCACCATTGACGAAATCAAATCCAAAATAGACATCGTTGACCTCGTCTCCGAGGCGGGCGTCAAACTGCGCCACGCGGGGAAGAATTACACGGGCTTCTGTCCCTTCCACGACAACAAACATTCGCCTGCCTTCGTCGTCTGGCCCGAGACGGGGACGTGGCGATGCTTCGGTCAATGCAACGAGGGCGGCGACATCTTCAAGTTTGTGATGAAGCGCGAAGGGTTGGACTTCAAAGAGGCTCTGCAAAAACTCGCCGCGCGCGCGGGCGTGGAGATCAAGGAATATGAGCGTGAGACGCCTCAGCAAAAAGAAGCGTACGAAAACCTCCGCAAGTTGTTGGAAGACGCGATCATTTATTATCGCAGTCATCTTTTTGCGAACAACGATATTCTCAATTATCTGCGCGAAAAACGCGGACTGAACGATTCCACCATCGAAACATTCGGCTTGGGCTACGCGCCCGCTGGTTACGACAACCTCCTCAAGCATTTCACCCAACGCGGCTACTCGGAACAAGACTTAATTGATTCGGGCATGCTCTCTGAACGGCAACCTGAATCTCCAGTCTCCAATCTCCAATCTCGCTCTTTCGACCGCTTCCGCAACCGCATCATGATTCCCATCCGCGACGAGCAGGGACGCATGGCGGGCTTCGGCGCGCGTATTGTGGACCCAAATGACGTGCCGAAATTTTTGAACTCGCCCGAAACGCCGATCTTCTCGAAGGGACGCGTGCTCTACGGACTGGATCGCGCGCGCAAACCGATTCGCACAGCGGATCAGGCAGTCATTGTTGAAGGCTATCTCGATGTGATTGCCTTGCATCAGGCGGGATATGAAAACGTCGTCTCGCCGATGGGCACGGCGTTGACCGAAGACCAGATGCGCCTGCTGAAAAAGTTCACGCGGCGGATTGTCCTTGCGCTGGATCCCGACGCGGCTGGGCAAAAAGCCGTCCTGCGCGGACTCGACGCGGCGCGCTCCGCTATGGACAAGGAAGGTGAACTCGGCTTCGATGCGCGTGGATTGCTCCGCAACGAGTCGCGTTTACAAGCCGATTTGCGCGTGGCGACGATGCCTGATGATCTTGATCCCGATGAAATTGTCGCGCGTGATAAAGAAGAGTGGAAAAAATTAATTGAAGACGCGAAGCCCATCGTCACGCATGTGATGGAGACTCTCGCGGCGGGACAAAATCTCAACGATCCGAAGGTGAAGAATCAGATCGCGGCGCAGACGCTTCCTTTAATAGAAGACCTGCCCAACCCGTTGGAACGCGACACGTACCGTCAGGCGTTGGCGCGAATG
>CASGHD010000217.1 GCA_949319575.1 uncultured Anaerolineales bacterium
TTGGATAACGTGATTGTGGTAGATTCGGGCGATGTGTTGCTGGTGTGCAACGCCGATCAAGCGCAACGGGTGCGAGAGGTAGTTGAGCAGTTGAAGAAAAATAATCAGGAGAAATATTAATAAATTATGTCGTTGCGAGTAGCGCTCTTGCTCGCCTGCCCCGATGCTCTTTGGGGTTGCGACGAAGCAATCACCTTGCTGACAGGAGATTGCTTCACCACTCGCTACGCTCGGGTTCGCAACGACATGATAAAAGGTAATTTATGGAAGCCTATTGTATGAAATGCAAGACCAAGCGTGAGATGAAGGACCCTGTCGCGGGTTTCAACGCGAAGGCGTCTCCTGTCACGATTGGTACTTGCTCTGTGTGTGGAACGAAACTATATCGAATGGGAAGAACCGACGCGCACGCGGGACTCGTCCCGCCGCCGAAACCTGAAAAAGTGGCAAAGGTGGAAAAGCGCGACGGCAAACTTGTCATCGTTGAATCGCCCGCGAAGGCGAAAACTGTCGGACGTTTCCTCGGCAAGGGATACACGGTCCGCGCCTCGGTGGGGCATGTGCGCGATCTGTTGAAGTCGCAGTTGTCTGTGGACGTGGACAATAACTTCACGCCGAAATATCGCGTGCCGAATGAGAAGAAGGAAGTTGTCAAAGAATTAAAGAAGCTCGCGCTAAAAGCGGAGGAAATTTTTCTCGCCACCGATCCCGACCGCGAAGGCGAATCCATTTCGTGGCATTTGTTGGAGTCGGCTGAAATAGATCCCGAACGCACGAAGCGCGTCGTCTTTCACGAGATCACCGAACCTGCGATCAAAGAAGCGTTTTCACATCCGCGCGAGATCAACATGGATTTGGTGAACGCACAACAAGCGCGGCGTGTGTTGGATCGTTTGGTGGGTTACAGCATCAGCCCGATCCTCTGGGAGAAGGTGCGCGGGCGCCTGTCAGCGGGGAGGGTTCAATCGGTGGCGCTCAGGCTGATCGTCGAGAGAGAACGTGAGATCGAAGCGTTTGTGCCTGTCGAGTATTGGTCCATTCATGGCGAGTTCCAGCCTGACGGGTTGAAATCCAATTTCATTGCGAAGTTGGCGAAGATTGACGGGGAGGATCCCGAACTGCACAGCGAAGAAATCGTCAAACCGATTCTTGTGGATTTGGAAACTGCCGCGTATTCGGTGACGAAAGTCAAACGCGGCGAACGCCGACGTAAACCATTGGCGCCGTTTACAACATCAACACTGCAACAAGAGGCGTCGCGCAAACTCGGCTTCACCGCCAAGCGGACGATGGCGCTCGCGCAGGGATTATATGAAGGGCAGGATGTGGGCAACGGCGGCACGACGGGTCTCATCACGTACATGCGAACCGACTCGACCAATGTTTCGGCGCTGGCGCAAGAGGAAGCGCGACAATATGTGACGGGAAAATACGGCGCGGACTTTTTACCCGCCGAACCGCCGCAATATACAAAACGCTCCGCCAACGCGCAAGAGGCGCACGAGGCGATTCGTCCGACGTCCGTGATGCTTGAACCCGAATCGGTGAAAGAATATCTTGAGCCTGCCATGTTCAAGTTATATCGTTTGATCTGGCAGAGATTTGTCGCGTCGCAAATGGAAGCGGCAGTCTACGACACGTTGCAAGTAGAAGTAACAGGTAAGACCAGCGCGCATGAATATTTACTGCGCGCCTCTGGCTCTGCGGTGAAGTTCATCGGCTTTTTAGTTGTCTACGAAGAAGCCAAAAACGAAGATGTGAAGACCGAAGAAGACGAAGAGAATGTCAAAATCCCTGCGGGCATCGCCGAGGGACAAAAACAGGAATTGATCCGCCTGATCCCCGAACAACATTTTACGCAACCGCCGCCGCGGTTTTCGGAAGCGTCGCTTGTGCAAGCGTTGGAAGAGGATGGCATCGGTCGCCCGTCCACGTACGCGCCGACGATCTCCACGATCCAAGCGCGCGGATATGTTCTGCGTGAAGAAAAACGTCTCGCGCCGACGGAGATCGGCGTTCAAGTCAACGATTTGATCGTGCAATACTTCCCCGACATTGTTGATCTGAAATTCACCGCGCGCATGGAAGAAGACCTCGACATGATCGCCAACGGTCAAGCCGAGTGGACAGAGGTGATGCACGAGTTCTATCATCCGTTCGCGGAGGATTTGAAAAAAGCGCAGGCAGAGATGCCCGTCACGAAAAGCGAGCCTGAAAAGATCGGGCGAATCTGTCCCACCGATGGCGGCGAACTCGTCATTCGTTATGGCCGCTTCGGCAAATTTATTTCGTGCGCGAACTTTCCGAATTGTCGTTACACCGAACCCTGGCTCGAAAAAATCGGAGTAACCTGCCCGAAAGACGGCGGCGACATTGTCCTAAAGAAAACGCGTAAGCAACGCATATTTTACGGCTGCGCGAATTATCCGAATTGCGATTTCACCTCGTGGAAGCGCCCGCTCAAGCAACCCTGCCCGAAATGCAACGGCTTGCTTGTGTATGCCAACAAACGCGAAGCGCAATGCACGAATTGTCAGGAGACCTTCCTGTTGGAAAACATCGTCCCTGAATCGGTTGAATAAATATCTTGCGTTACGCAGTCATAACTCCGAAGGAGTGAAATGATTATAGCGAGATGCGCGAAACAGGCGAGTCAACCCCGAAGGCGACGCGTTGAGCTTGCCGAAACGGGTGTCATGGGTTTGGCATGAAGGTATATCATCCCTTCGGGATTTGGTGGCGCGTAGTTCGTTTTCTATAATTCTGCCATCCCTTCGGGATTGAACGCGCGTAATGAGAGTAAATAACAATAACACGCTCCGCAGGTTTCTTGTGCAATTTTCTAAGTTGAGAACCGCCCTTCGACAGGCTCAGGACAACGCCTTCGGGACGATACGATAAAGGAGTCACCATGCACTTTGCGCCTCTTCCATATCTCGATCCTGGCTCTGGCAGTTTTTTGATTCAACTCGCCATCGCCGCCTTGCTTGGATTGGGAATTGCCTTCCGCGCCTCGTGGACTAAGATCAAGGGATGGTTTGGAGTCAAACCGAAGCCGACCGAAGACGATGACGAATCAGAAAACAAATAGCGGAGGACTATCCGCTTCTTTTCGGGACCCCAGCGGGTTCCTGTTTTTTCGCGGCGGAGTCTTGTGCCGACAGGTTAATCGCGCGTACGAGCGCGATTATTCGCGTTTGATGGAGTCGGGGTTGTACGAGAAGTTAGTAAAAAATAGTTTCTTGATTCCACATGTTGAAGTGGATCAACCAGCAGAACAACCTGGCTCGTTTTATAAAATCATCCAGCCCGAGCGTGTGCCATTCATCTCGTATCCGTATGAATGGTCGTTCGGTCAATTGAAGTCTGCCGCGCTGGCGACGTTGACCATCCAGAAGCGCGCGCTGAAAGTGGACATGTCGTTGAAGGACGCGAGCGCGTATAACATGCAATTCGTGCGCGGCAAAGCGACATTGATTGACACCTTGTCGTTTGAGATTTATCAAGAGGGGCAACCCTGGGTGGCGTATAAACAATTTTGCCAACACTTTCTCGCGCCGCTGGCGTTGATGGCGTTGCGCGACGTGCGCTTGAGTCAACTCTTGCGCGTCTACATTGACGGCGTGCCGCTTGATCTGGCGAGTGAATTGCTCCCGACGAAGACAAGATTGAATTTTGGCTTGCTCACACATATTCATATCCACGCGGGCGCGCAAAAGAAATATTCGGGCGAAGAAGTGAAATCGCGCGGGGGTTCGATGAATCGTAATGCGATGGTCGGCTTGATCGAGAGTCTCGAATCCACGATACAAAAATTAGATTGGACTCCGCGCGGCACCGAATGGGGCAATTATTACGACATCACGAATTATTCCGACGCGGCGTTTGAACATAAAAAAGAATTAGTGCGCGAATGGTCGGCGCGACTCAAGCCCGCGCTCACATGGGATTTGGGCGCGAACAACGGCGCGTTCAGCCGTGTGGCTGGCGAGAATAGCGCGTTCGTCGTTTCATTCGATATTGATCCCGCCGCCGTTGAGCAAAATTATCGGCAGATGAAGAACGACAAAACAGAAAATCTCCTGCCGCTGTTATTGGACCTGACGAATCCAAGTCCTGCCATTGGCTGGGCGAACCGCGAGCGCGATTCGTTTGGCGGGCGTGGTCCTGCCGATCTCGCGCTCGCGCTCGCGGTCATTCATCATCTCGCCATTTCAAACAACGTACCGCTACCTCAACTCGCGGAGTTTTTTGCGGAAACTGCAAAATGGTTGGTGATCGAATTTGTCCCCAAGCAAGATAGTCAAGTG
>CASGHD010000218.1 GCA_949319575.1 uncultured Anaerolineales bacterium
ACGGATTACACTGAAATTCAGTAACTACTCAGGCATGTCGTTGCGAGGAGGCTCTTGCTCGCCTGCCCCGATGTTTTTCGGGGTCCCGACGCCTGTCCTGAGCCTGTCGAAGGGAAGCAATCTCCCGGTATGGGGAGACTGCTTCGGCAAAACCAAGAGCGCCTCGCAGCGACATGTTCCGAGGCTGAGTAGTTACTCAGCCTGCCTGTATTTTATGCGCGGCGGACTCAAGTCCGCGTTCCGTTTTTCGCTCCCGCCCTCTCCAACGCGGCGACCAGTTCCTCCACACGGATCGGCTTCGAGATGTAATCTGCCATGCCAGCGGCAAGACACATCTCGCGATCGCCCTCGAGCGCGTTCGCCGTCAAGCCGATGATGCGCGGATGGTTGTGCGACCAATTCGTCACGATCTGACGCGTCGCCTCCAAGCCGTCCATTTCGGGCATCTGCACATCCATCAGGATCACGTCATATTTCTGGCGCGCCACCGACTCCACTGCTTCCAACCCGTTCGATGCCACGTCGGCGCGATAACCCATGTGCTCGAGCAGGCGCAACGCAAGCTTTTGGTTCACGGCGTTGTCTTCCGCCAGTAGGATCTTCAATGGGTTGCGCGAGGCAAAATCAAAGTCGAGTTTGAAGCGCCCGGTGATTGTCTTTTGCTGGCGCGGGTTGGCATCCACAAAAAGACCGGCGAGCGTATCGAACAACTGGGATTGTTTGATCGGCTTCGTCAGGTATGCCGCGAATAGACCTTCATCCGTTCCCGCTTCACGCCGACCGAGCGAGCTGAACAACACCATGTGAATTTTCGCGTCGAGGAGGCGGATGCGCTTCGCCAGTTCCAGTCCATCTACCTCTGGCATGCGCATGTCCAGGATGATGAGATCGAAGACGGCGCCTTCCTGGAGCCATTGCAAGGCTTCGGTTGCCGACCCGGTTTCACGCGAGGTCAGGCCCCACTTGGAAATTTGCGCGCGCAGGATCTTTCGGTTGGTTTCGTTATCGTCTACAACCAGCGCCCGTTTGCCCTGTAATTCAGGTTGCGCGCCGTTATATTCGCGCCCGCCATCTTTGGGAATTTCTGCAACTTCCGCGCGAATAGTAAATATGAACGTGGAACCTTTGCCTGTGCCTTCGCTTTCCACCCACATCCTGCCGCCCATCATCTCGGCAAGGCGTTTGCTGATCGCAAGACCCAGCCCCGTGCCGCCGTATTTTCGCGTGGTGGATGAATCGGCTTGCGAGAACGATTGAAAGAGGCGGCTCATGCCGTCTTTGGAAAGCCCGATGCCGGTATCGCGGACGGTGAAGTGTAGAGTTTCAAGCGCTACAGTTTCACGATCCATGTTCGCTGGATGCCTGAAACTTGAAACTTGACCATGTGACACTGTTAACACCACTTCCCCCTTCTCCGTAAACTTCACCGCATTGCTCAACAAGTTCAGCAATATTTGTCGCAGGCGCGTCTCATCGCCAAGGATCGCGGGCGGCACGTTGTCGTCCATGAGATAGGCAATGTCGAGTCCCTTTTCTACGGCGCGGACGGAAACCAGATCCAACGCGGATTCGACACACTCGCGCAGGTCGAACGGGCGGCTTTCAATATCCATGCGCCCGGCTTCGATCTTGCTAAAGTCGAGGATGTCGTTGATGATGGCGAGGAGCGAGTCGCCCGAATTGCGGATCGTTTCGGCATAATCTTTTTGTTCATGGTTGAGTTGGGTGTCGAGCAACAAACCGCTCATGCCAATCACCGCGTTCATCGGCGTGCGGATCTCATGACTCATCGTGGCAAGGAATGAACTCTTTGCCTCATTGGCTTGCTCGGCGGCGGCGCGCGCTTCCTGCGCTTCATCGAACAGGCGGGCATTCTCGATGGCAACGCCCATGTTGGATGCCAGCGTGGAAAGCAAACGCACATTATCTTCGGTGAATGCGTTGGGGCGATAACTTTGCACATCCACCACGCCAAACACGTTGTCGCCGACGAGGATCGGAACGCCCATGTACGATTCAGGATCTCGTTCGCCCGCAGGCGCGGTGATATATGCCGCCGCGCCCTGTTCATCCATTTCGCGCGCAGAGTTAAGCAATAACGATTGGCGCGACAGGATGATGCGCGACGTAAGCCCTTCGCCCATTTCCCATGGAGGTTCATTCTCGAAATACTGTCCGTCGCAGTAACTGTATGCGAGGCTGACGACGCGCGTGCTTGAATCGTAGAACAGAATATCCACCACTTCGGCTTTGAAGATGCCGCGCACTTTTTCACCGACGATGTGTGTCACATTCTTTACATCAAGGCTCTGTCCCATCGCATCGCCGACGCTGTTGAGGATGGCAAGTTCGGCGGCGCGTTGCTCGGTCTCTTTGAGCAGGCTTTGTGTTTCGTTGAATAAACGAACATTTTCAATGGCGATCACCGCCTGAGAGGCAAACGTTTTAACGAGGGAGATTTCGTCGTCGCTAAACGGGCGGACTTCGTCCCTGCCGATGACGATCGCGCCGATGCCCTTGTCATCCTTCAAGAGAGGCACCCACAAGGTACTGCCAAGCCCCCACCGGGCGGCATCCTCCCGGTTTTTGGGCGTCACACGCGGGTCGTTCCTCAAATCCTCCACGTGAAGTTCCGTTCGACTGTTGATGATGTGCGAAAGCGTGCTGGGCTGTTCATGACCTTCCAATTTGATGGGGAAGCCATCGAGAATTTCCTGCGCGGAGATAGGCTCGATGTGGTTGTGCCCTGCCGCAAAATGAATCCATCCATCAACCACGCGGACGATGTAACCGGCATTCCCGCGGCACAAATCCACAGCGCGCTCGATGATGGCATCGAAGACCGGCTGAACATCCATGGGCGACCCGGCGATCACTCCCAGCACCTCGCTGGTGGCGGTCTGGCGATTCAAGTTTTCAGAGATTCGCAAGTTTCGGTCTTGCAGTTCATTGAACAAACGCACGTTCTCGATGGCGATCACAGCCTGCGAAGCAAAGGTTTGCAGGAGTGAGATCTGTTTGTGTGTGAAAGGCGCCGGTTCGTGTTTTCCAACGCCAATGCTCCCAATTGCCTCCCCCTCACGGATGAGAGGCACCATGACCACGCATTGCATGTTAAGCGACTTGGTGTAGCGGCGCGTCACTTCGGGCAGGTCGGGGTGATTCTGCATATCGGGCAGGTGTACAACGGCGCGATCCAGAATGGCGCGCGACGACAGCCGATCCCTGATGAGCGGCGCGGGGTACGAGCGCTTTGCCTCTTCCACCGCTTCCGGCGGGAAGTTGAATTGCGCCGCCTCATAGACGAGTCTTCCATCGGTCTGATACAGGTTCCCGAAATCACCACCCAGTAGATTCACCGCATTTTCCGTGATGGCATCGAGCACAGGTTGGATATTGGTTGGGGAACTCGCCATCACATGCAGAATCTCACTGGTAGCGGTCTGCTGTTCAAGGTTTTCGGTAATCTCGCGGTTGCGCTGTTCGAGTTCGTTGAACAAACGCACATTCTCGATGGCGATCACCGCCTGCGAGGCAAAGGTCTTCAGGAGAGTGATTTGTTTTTCCGTGAAGGGTGTGGCATCACGCTTCCCCACGCCGATACATCCAATCGCCTCGCCTTCGCGCAGCATCGGCACAAACAGCACGCTATTGAGAATTTTTGATTCCACATAGCGGCGCGTGATGATCGGCAGATCAGGCAGGTTGACCAGGTCCGGTATATGAAGGACTGAACGGCTTAGGATAGCGCGGGAGGACAGGCTGATGTTCCAATCCAAAGGGGCAGGATATGATTGCCCGGAGACCTCCTGCGTGGTCTCGAGCATTTCGGCGGAGACATCGCTGATTGCCACCTCATAAACCGTTTGCCCATCGGCGCGATACACCGCCGACAATGTCGAATCGCAAAGCCAGCGCGCGTTTTCCGCGATCACTTCCATGATGGGTTGAATATCCGTCGGCGATTCGGCGATGACGCGCAAAATCTCGCTGGTGGCTGTCTGTTGTTCGAGATTCTCGACGATCTCGCGGTTGCTTTGCTGAACGTCGTCGAACAAACGCGCGTTTTGCAAAGCCACACCGATGTTCGCCGCAATAGTGCCTAGCAGGCGCTGGTCGCTTTCAGAGAAGCGACCCTCTTCCGTGGTACTCTGCACGCTGACCACGCCCACGCTTCGCTCGCCAAGGAAAATTGGCACGCCCAAATAAGAAAGTGACCGCTTCCCGATCACTCTTCCGCCCAGTTCTCTCGCCTGGCGGTCCATCTCTTCGTTGATGAGAATCGGCTTCCCCGTCTGAATGATGCGGCTTGTGATCCCATCCCCATAGTTCAGCGCGCGGAGGTCTTCCCCAAACGTGTAGGGGAAGGTGACCATTTGACTCTTTTCGTCCAGCAATGCCACATAGGCGATATCCGCGCGAAACGTGGTGCGGATCTGCTCGCCCGTAAGTTCGATCAACGCCTCGAGGTTAAGTTCGCCTGCCAGCGCATTGCTCACCGTGTTGACGGTGGCAAGCTCGGCGGCGCGTTGCCCGGTCTCTTTGAGCAGGCGTTGAGTCTCATCGAAGAGACGCGCATTTTCCAACGCGACGCTCATGCTGTTCGCGAGAGTCGTCAATAAACGCGCATCGACATCGGTAAAACGATTTTCAATGAACGCGTCGTGCAGGGTGAGCGCGCCGACAACATTTTTCCCGGAGATGATGGGCACGCCGAGGAAAGATTTTCTTAGCGCCACGCCTTCGGGCATCACGGGACCTTGAGCCGAAATTTCGCGCGGGGTGCGGAGCAGAAGCGGTTTTTGCGATTCGATCAATTTGGAATGAAGACCCGTTCCCAAGGGGAGCGGCTCTTCGGGGATCAACCCATCTTTTGCAGACCACCAGTAGGGAAAGGAAATCATACGCGTGGCAGGATCGTAGAGCGAGATCTCCACATCGGCGCCGCTAAAGATCGTCCGGATCTCATCCCCGATCAAGTGGATGATCGCATCAATATCCAGTTCGGACGCCAACCCATTTTGCACAGAATTGATAATGGCAAGTTCGGCATTGCGCGATTCGGTCTCCCTGAGCAGACGCTGGATCTCATCGAAGAGACGCGCGCTTTCGAGGGCAACGCTCATCGAGTTGGCGAGTGTTTGGAGGAGGCGCACATCCGATTCGGCGAAGGCATTTTCGCGCTCGAGGTTTTGTAGCGAGATAACGCCTTTGGCTTCATCGCCTACAACCAACGGCACAAAAAGCAGAGACCCTTTGCTATACGTTGTAGTTGAGGCGGCTTCAGGATTGTATAGGATGGGATCATCAAAACTATAAATACCGTATTTGGGCGCCTCTTCTTTCACGTTTTTATTGATCAGGAGCGATTGCTTCGTCTCAATGTATTCAATGAATCGCTTATCCTTCATGTTGGCGAGGTCAAAGTTGTAAATCTCGTCTCCCCCATAAGGAACAGCCATGCGATTAGCTTTACGATCAAGGGCAAAGATCACAACGCTTGGCGCATCGAATATCTCGCGAATCTTATCGCCAACAACATTGTAGATACCTTGCATATCCAGTTTTGCCGCCAACGCAGTTTGGACGCTGTTGATAATCGCGAGTTCAGCGTTACGTTGTTCGGTCTCTTTGAGCAGGCGCTGGGTCTCATCAAAGAGACGCGCGTTTTCTAATGCAGTCCCCAATGACGCGGCAATGGTGGTCAACAGGCGCAGTTCGGATTCGCCAAAGGCATTCTCGCGCTCATAGTTTTCAACAGCAATATCTCCTAGAAATCTGTCGCCACTGAAGAAAGGAACACTAACATAGGATTTCCCTCTATCTGTACCTGGTATTGCAATCATTCCAAATCTTTCTTTGTCTTCCAGTGTGTTTGCAACAAAAGGTTCGTGTGTTTTGACTTGAAACTCAAAAATAAAATTTGGGGATGTGGGTGGAATGATCAGCCGTTTACCGTGTTCATAGACATAAAGATAGTGGATTAAGTTTGCTTTTTCATCGTACCAATGGATGCTGACCTCACCTGTATCGATAACTTCGCGCAGTTTATCGCCAACCAGATCCACAATGGCTTGAAAGTCCAACTCTACGGCGAGTCCTTGTTGGATGGAGTTGATGATCTGCAACTCGGCTTCACGCTGGGAGAGTTGTTGTTTTATGGTTTGTGATCCACGCCGAGATTTTGTTGATTTTTTCGTTGAATTGACTCTTGATTCCTTGGTGGGACGCGTCAACACTCCCCGTTTCTTAACTGTTTTACTTTTGGGTTTAACCGCCTTGCCTGCCGATTTTGACTTCCTCGCCATACCCATCTCTCCTCAGTTGGGGACAACGCATCTATGATACAGCCCGTGAAAATACAAGTCAATAGGTATGTCATGCTGAGTCCTTCGACAGGCTCAGGATAAACTCCGCGAAGCATCTCCTCCACCGTACAGGAGACTCTTCGTCGCCCTATCGGGCTACTCACACCGTCCCGAAGTGGTGTCCCTTCGGGAGAGTGACATGACTCGAATATTTCGAATCGGCGTGGACGGGACCAAATCGCACCCGGGCCAGATGGCGTCCACGCCCGCTTCTCTCGCCCTTCGAGTTGCCTCAGCCACCTCAGCCTCATCGCCCTTCCACAACGTCGCAACAGGATCGAGATTCCCGAACAGCATTATGTCTTTCAAAACATCACGCGACGCGGCGAGATCGTTCAACTGATCCACCGAGATCGCGTCTGCGCCTGATTCAGCCAACGCCGCCACCGACTTGTTCGTATTCCCACACACCGACAACACGCGCGGACTTGGAAGACTCGCGTGCAACTCCTTCAAGGCGGGCAAAACGAACTGCTCGAACTTCGCGGGCCCAATGAAGCCCGGCGACCCGCCCATCTCATGGATAGTGATGAAGTCTGCGCCTGAGTCGCGGTAAGTGTTGCCGATTTTTGAGAGGAAAGAGGAAAGATGAAAGAGGGCATCGAGTACAACCTGCGGCTCTTTCTTCATCTCGATAAACAAATTCTTCAGGTTACATAAATACAGCAACAACGTGTACGGACCAGGTATCGTCCCCGAAATCACAACTTCATTTCCAATATTCCTCTTTACCAACCCAATCGCCTCACACACAATCTCCAGCCTCCCAGTCTCCAGTCTCCAGTCCCTAATTCTCCAATTCTCCAATTCTCCAATCTCTCTTACATTCTCCACCACCGCTCTCCTCACCTGTGGAAACCCCTCTCCCTCATAATTCAACTCCGCGCCAAGCATCCCAGCGGGCAGGCACAAATCCAATGGCAACGCCGCGGATGGCATCCCTGTCAACTTGAACGTACTCGCCGCGGCGCGCGCCATCTTCTGCGCATCGTGATGGACTTCATGCAATATCAATCCCTCGCTTTGTAATCCTTCACTCGTGATATGAATCAACCCGCTGAACGCGGGAGGCGAAGCAAGTTTATTTCCGTTAAGCAGTGAAAGAATATCTGCACGTAAATGAGTCATGGAATGTGTCCAAAAAGACGAAATCGAATCTCTTTGCCCAGCGGATACAGCGGAAGTAAATCCACACGATAGCCTTTGCCCGCGTATTCCTGCATCAAGGCTCGCGCTTGTTCCAACACGGTACGATCCCAACTTAAAGGAAGAGCCAACAGTTTCTCAATCGCGGGGTGCATCTTAGCATTTGTCTTTTGATGATACAACCTGAACTGCAACTGCCACGCTTCCAACTCGCCATAGACAGATAGCGCGGTGACGAGTCCCTGTTGCAGATGTTTCACCTCATGGATCAACAACGTCAACAGGCGCGGGTCGGCAGGATTCGTTTGCAGTGAATAATGAACGTTGTTTAAATGAATGGTTCTCAGTGGCGTCCAAAACGCGCCGACGTTTTTTCGCGCCTTCCAAAAGCCTATATATGTCTTATGCTCCCGCAAATACGACGCGGCGATTTGCCCCTCCTCCCCAAATCTTTCGAGCGAAAGCAAAAAATTCTGGCTCCATGCCGCGCGCGTCATTTTTGATAGCACCTGAGAGTCGCTCCGATTACAATTGTCATCTCGTACATCCACTCCCTGCTTAGCCACAGAGTTCTCTGAGAAAAACTCTGATTCTCTGTGCGCTCTGTGGCAAAGAAGTTTTCACATCCAGTATAAATCATCTGAGGCGAATATGCGACCAGTGGCAATTCTAGGAATCGGACAAACACAAATCGGCGAGCATTGGGACAAATCTCTGCGCGAGATCGGCGGGGAAGCCGCGTTCGCCGCCATGCACGATGCAGGCGTCGAAACAGTGGACGCGCTCTTCGTCGGCAACATGCTCTCCTCCACCATCAGCGGGCAGAATCAACTCGGCGCGTTTTTTTCGGATTGGATCGGATTGTGGAAACAGGAAGCGGTGAAAGTGGAAGCCGCTTGCGCTTCGGGCGCGGCGGCGCTTCGGGCGGGACTGATGGCTGTTTCGGCTGGCGAGCTGGACTCTGCCCTCGTCGTCGGCGTCGAAAAGATGACCGACAAAGCGGGGCACGATGTCACCTCCGCGCTCGCCACCGCCGCAGACGCAGACTACGAATTGGAGCAGGGAATTTCCTTCGTCGGATTGAACGCGCTTATCATGCGGCGTTATATGCACGAGTTTGGTTGGAAGCATGAAGACTTCGCACCGTTCTCGATCAACGCGCACGCGAACGCCATGCACAATCCGTTTGCAAGATTGCATGAAAAAATCAGCGTGGAAAAATTCGAGAAGTCATCCATGGTCGCCACGCCGATCAATTTATTAGACGCATCCCCCATCGGCGACGGCGCGGCGGCAGTGGTGATCGTCCCTGCGGAGAAGGTCGTGTCGTTGAATGGGAAGCCGAAGATAACGATTATCGGTTCCGCCTCCGCAACGGATACGATCGCCGTCCATTCGCGCAAGGACCCGTTGTTTTTGTCCGCCGCGTATGAATCATCCAAGCGCGCGTATGAAATGGCAAACGTGTCACCCGATGATATTGACGTGTTCGAACTACATGACGCGTTTTCGATCATGGCGGCGTTGTCGCTCGAGGCGTGCGGGTTCGCGGAAAAAGGTCAAGGCGTGCGACTCGGCTTAGATGGGCGAATCAGCCCGAAGGGAGAAAGACCCGTCTGCACGCGTGGGGGACTCAAAGCGCGCGGGCATCCTGTCGGCGCAACGGGAATCTATCAGATCGTGGAAGTTGTCCAGCAATTGCGCGGCGAGTGCGGCGCCACCCAAGTGGATGGCGCGCGAATCGGCATGGCGCAAAATATCGGCGGCTCGGGCGCGACGGTACTCACGCACATTTTGAGATCCGATTGACGCCCACAGGTTGGAGCGCGGTTGGAAGAGCCGCCAGATATGGTTTGGACGCGTTACAAACGCATTTTTATTTTTGACATTACTTCCAGGCAGACGTATACTGCATGGAAAGAAGGAGTAAGAATGTCAGATAAGAGAAAAATCGACCGCCGCGATTTTACCTACTACATGCAAGTCAAAGACGAATCCACAAAGCAGACCATCGGCTATCTTTCGGATATCAGTTCGGGCGGGTTCAAACTTGATTCGCCGAAGAATATTCCACCGGGGAAAGATTTTCACATGCTGATCGAACTGACGCCCGACATCTCTGAGAAGGAGACGATGGCGTTCATCGCTCGCAGTAAGTGGGCGCGTCCCGATTTTGTGGACCCGAACACGTTCAACGTGGGGTTTGAACTGGTCAACATCTCGTCGAGCGATATGCTGGTCTTCCAGCGCATGTTTGAAAAATACGGCGCCGAAAAAGCGGCGCGAAAAAAGAGCTCAAACGATTATTTGTGGCGGTGACCTGCTCCATTTACCAGTAAAACGGGCGATGTATAGTCGCCCGTTTTTTTAATTCTCTGGGAAGTCTGTCCCACCCGCGCGCCGAATCGTTGTAACTCTTAGCGCGCCTGTTTTTTTCACCAGACTGCCTTGCTTGTTGTAAAATTGGCGCATGAAATTCCGACTCATCCGCTCCATCATCCGTTTCATCATGAACCTGATCGCCGACATCGAAGTGCGCGGGCTGGAAAAAATGCCGCCCGGTAACTTGATCGGCGCGTCGAACCACCTCGGCAGGCTGGATACCGCCGCCATGCTTTGCGTGGTGGACCGCGAGGATATCATCATGCCGGTGGCCGAGAAATACAAGAACCACTGGTTGTTCGGTCTCATCGGGCGCGCCGCAGACGCCATCTGGCTCAACCGTTTCGAAGCCGATTTTTCCGCGTTACGCGAGATCCTGGCGCGTATGGAAAAGGGCGGCTTGCTCGTCATTGCGCCGGAGGGAACGCGCTCAAAGACCGAAGCGTTGCAGGAGGCAAAACTGGGCGTGGCGTTCCTCGCCAGCAAGAGCGGATTCCCCGTCCTACCGGTTGCCGCGACGGGGACAGAAGACCGCGTCGTTCTGGAAAATTTGAAGCGTTTCCGCCGCACGAAGATCGTCGTCAGTGTTGGCGACCCGATCCGCGTCGAGATCCCAAAAGGGAAGGGACGCGAGCATGCCCTGCGTGAAGCCACCGATGAGATCATGTGCCAGATCGGCGCGATGCTCCCGGAGTCGTATCGCGGCTTTTATGCGAACCATCCGCGTTTGCTTGAGCTTGTGAATCAACATGATACTGCGCCTGCTTAGATCGCTCATTCGCCTGGTACTCAATATGATCTGCCGCTTTGACATTCGCGGCAGGGAAAACGTGCCGCTCACCGGCGGGATGATCCTGGCGGCGAATCACATCGGCTTCCTCGACCTGATATTGGTCTACTTCGTCATCGACCGCACGGACTTGTTCATCCCTGTGGCGGAAAAATGGGGAAAGGTCGCATGGATTCGCGCTCTTGCCGGACCATTGAACATGATCTTCGTTGACCGCTTCAACCCGGACCTGAAAGCGATTCGCAAAATGATCGCCCTCATGGAGCAAGGCAAATGCCTGATCATCGCCCCCGAAGGGACGCGTTCACCCACCGGCGCGTTGATCGAGGGTAAGCCGGGCGTTGCCTATCTGGCGGCGCGCTCGGGATTCCCGGTGGTGCCTGTGGGAATCACAGGGACGGAGGATAAATTTGTGGTGAGCAACCTCAAACACTTGCGAAAATCGAACATCACGCTGACCGGCGGCAAGCCGTTTGTCATTTCTCGACTCCCCAACAAAGACCGCGATTCCGCGCTACAAAACGCCACCGATGAGATCATGTGCCAGATTGCCGCGCTCCTGCCCAAATCGTATCGCGGCGCGTATACGGAACATCCGCGCATGAGGGAAATCCTTCGCGCTTCAAAGTAGACGGATAAATTTATGAATGAGCATGATATGACGTTGGGGAAGCGCAAAGTGAACTTTGCGGTACGAGTCATCCTTGCATCTTCGCGCGTTCCGCATCCCATAGTTTTGTAAAGCGTTCAAAGACATCGGAGATGATTTCCAGTTCTTC
>CASGHD010000219.1 GCA_949319575.1 uncultured Anaerolineales bacterium
TTCTCAGGCTTGCCGCCACGCAACACTTCGACAGCGACAGACTTGCCAACGGTTTCGCTTTTCAGCGCGGCGAAAAGATCGTCGGGGTCGCTGACGGGTTGACCCGCCACCGCGACGATGGTGTCACCGACAAACAATCCATCCTTTTGCGCGGGTCCGTTTTCCTCGAGCCACAGCACGAGCAATCCACTTTGCTGTTCACGCTTTAGACTCTTGCGCGCGGCTTCCGCGATTTCAACAGGCTGTGTGCGCACGCCGAGATATCCGCGCTTGACCGAGCCGTGCTTTGCAAGTTCATCCGCGATGCGCCATGCAACTTTGACGGGAATCGTCAGCGATGATCCCTGCGTGAGACCCGATGTGTTCAGTCCAAGAACCTCGCCCTCGGTGTTCACGAGCGGACCACCAGAGAAGCCAGGATACGGAGTCGTTTCCGTTGAAATGTATTCATCGAGCAAACCGCCGCGATGCGTACGGGCGGGTCCAGCAATCGCAGTGACGATTCCCCACGAGGCTTGCATGCCTGCTGTGTTGGGTCGTCCAAGCGCAAGCACAAGTTGACCAACTTTCACATCATTGGAAGTTTTGGCTGGCTTCAATGCTTTTTCGGCGAGTCGTAACAACGCAAGGTCTGAGCCTGCATCGCGCCCCGCGACTGTCGCCGCGAGACTCTTGCCGTCGGGCAGAATCACTTTGATATCGTCGCGCGTCACGACATGATCGGCGGTGAGGACGAGATCCTCTGCGTACGCGATTCCGCTGGCGGGGTAACGCTTGCGCGCATCTACGAGAACCGTACTCGCGCCGCCTTTTTCCACAGCAGAGGTTAATCCATTTGATAATTCAGTTAGAGGGTTTGTCATGATTGTCTCCTTATAACATACTGGTTTGAATGAACCAAGTGTCCGCAGTGTATCGCTTATGAAAATAAAATACATCGGATGTTCGATTAGCTCGCACACTAGCCATTCGGAGGAGGGAAGCGCTTGACCTTAAAGTTTTTATTTTCGTTTGCATAACCCTTGAAATTATTTTTATTATCGTTATACTGCTTATATCCATGTCATTGCGAGGAGCGCTCCTGTTTTTCGCGACGAAGCAATCTCAGTATATTATCTAGCAAGTGATTGAATGTTAGAGGAGATTGCTTCGTCACTTCACTCCTCGCAATGACAACACAAAAGGAAAATAAAATGATTTCAATGGAAACGCTTGTGATCAAGACCGAAAATAAATTCAGGACTCTGATCACAAAACAGCAATACAAAAAAGGGGAAGTGATCTGCGGGATTCCGCGCGAGAAAGTGGTGGATAAGCCGAATCGATTCACCGTCCAGATAGATCGCGCCGAACACACGGACGTGGGCAAACTCGCCGCGTTGAATCACTCATGCGACCCGAACGTGATTCTCGATACGCGCAAAATGCAAATGGTTGCGCGTCGTGATATTGAAATAGGAGAGGAACTCTACTTCTTCTATCCCTCCACCGAATGGGAAATGGACGCGCCGTTCATCTGCCTGTGCGGATCGGCGAACTGCATCCATGTCGTTGCAGGCGCGCGCTTTCTTCCGCTTTCCACACTGGAGCATCATTTCCTCAACAAACACATCCGCGAAGAGATGATTGAGTTGTTAAACGCCACGGAAAAGAATTTGCCATCTGCATAACCTGTCACCCTCCCGAAGAACATCGGGACGATGTGAGGGAGCGATAGCGACCGAAGGGTCTCTTGCTCGCCATGCGGAGATTCTTCGCCCACTCGCCGTTTAAGGCTCGGGGCTCAGAATGACATGCCGTAGGAATTAAAACAAACACCCGCCGAAAGGCGGGTTCTGTTTTATCAGGTAAATTAAATATCTGCGTTTATCAGCGTTTATCAGCGTCCATTTTTTAGAAAGTCGAAATGATTACTTGAGCGATGACACCACGCGCGAAATAACTGCATCCAACATCGCAACATTCACCTGCCCGTCCAACTTCGCCAACACCGCGGACTTGATCTTCCGCTTCAACTCCGCATCCCCAGCGGATTCCGTCCGCGGATACGCCGCCACCAGATTCACCGATCCGCTTGGCATCGCTTTCGGCGCGGACGAGTTATCCGCGCGATTGACCTTCATGTCATAGCGCATGGCGCGTTCCAATGCCAGATCCGTGATGACAACGTTTTCGGTCACGTCAATAGACTTGACCCCGCGCGCGTTCATCTCGTCAATATCTTGTTCGGTGTAAAAAACTTTTGCCATACACCAATCTCCAGTCTCTAATCTCAAATCACCAATTACTATTTACCAATTACTATTTACGGCTTTGGCGTGGTGGTCTCGACTGCTTGCGTCTCGACCGCCAATTCTCTAATCCTCTATTCCTCTAATTCTCTATTCCTCTGCTCTTACTTTTCCGGTCTCCCATCCAACCCCTCCAACGCCTTCACCGCCGCGTTGCGCGCGGAGACGATCTCCGCTTCGGAGCCAGACAGCCACATGCGACCGAACCGTCCCACAGATGAAACATGCAGAATTTTTATGTTCGCGCCTTTCTCCGCTTCGTTGCACGCGTAGTTGATGTACGCGGCGGGAGCGCATTCCAGCACGAGCATCGTCTCGCCGGGCACAAGCATCGAACCGCGGCGGAAGCGGTTCAACAACTGCGCCTGATACGGGTCTACGTTGGTGATGATCTGCACGGAGGCGATGAACGGCTTAATCCGTTCTTCGGGTTTCAAGCCGAGTCTGTCGAGAACGATCCGTCCCGCTTCCAGCACTTCGGCTTGCGAATGGGAGTGGACCTCGAACATACCAAACTCACGCTCGACCAACTGCGCGCCAGGTTTCGCTTCCGTTGATTTGACGGCAATGTCAACCAACCGAAACACTTCGTTGCCTGGGGCGACTTCCACATACAGCGAAGCCATCGCCTCGGTGGGAAGGTCGCCTTGCGTGATCGTCCCAACGAACGCCGCGTACTGCGGCTGCATTCGGTCGAGATAGGAATATACGCGTAATGAAAATTGATCTGATGCCATTGAGTCTCCATTATCTATCGGTGGTTGAGTAGCCCCGAATGCTCTTTGAGGGGCGTATCGAAACCACCAGTACGCAAAAAATCTCTTGTTACAAAACTATTCTTGATACCAGTTGGTTTCGATACGGCGACGCTTCGCCTTCGCTCAGTGTCCGCTCAGCGCGGAAGCCGCCTACTCGACCAACGCAACAAACATCTGTCTACTTGTCTACCTGTCTACTTGTCTACTTGTCTACTTTGTTTCCTTGTCTACTTACCCATTCATCGCAATCCCAAGCGGCGTAACGAACAGTGGATTACTCGGTAAGACCGTTTCGATTCCAGTCATTTCCTGAATCACTTCATCCATGCCGACGAACGCGCACGTGCCGCCGACCAAATATAACTTGTCAACCTGATGACCTTTCACATGCCGATTGATGATCGAAGCGACTTTCTCCATCACAGGGCGGACGACGGGAAATAACCGCGTCTGCTCGTTCGGATTCTTTTTCATCGCTTCGGCTTCCTCGAAAGTTTTTCCTGTCGAGCCAGCGATGACCAGCGAGAAAGATGTGCCGCCTGTTGCTTCGTCGGCGGTATACATCACCTCCCCATCACGAAAGATGGCGATGCCTGTCGTGCCGCCGCCTACATCCACGATCGCGCCATCACGGATTTTCAACACGTTGTTCGCGGCAGTCGGCTCATCAATGAAACCTGTGCAATCCAAACTCGCGCCGTGCAAAACATTGGCTGTCGCGCGCCGTTCTGCTTCTGGCACGCCTGGCGGATATGCCGTCGCGGCGGATGTCAGTGTGAATCCAAGTTTCTTCTCGACCTTCGACTTCATCTCGCGCAATAAATCCACCGCGCCGATGAAATCAACAACGAGTCCATCGCGCGTCACTTGCGCGAATTGATATTCGCCCGCAATTGGCTGATAGTTTTCATCGAGAACCATCAACACGGTGTACGCCGTTCCCAAGTCCACGCCGACGTGAACGCGTCCCCGATAAACGCCCGAAGGGAGAATCAAGCTGGGGTCGGCGTGCCAGCCATTTCCTCCAGACATGATGCGGTCTGTCTGAGTCAGAAGAGTCGTCAGATTCGGGGTCGTCCAGTTTTTCTTAGCCACTGATTTCACGAATTATCACGGATTTATTTTTCTCTTCATCCTTCATAATTCATCCTTCATCCTTGAAATCACTTCTCATTCCAATTCACAGGAAACACCACATACACAAAGCGCGTCCAGCTCGGCGTACCAAACGTGATGCTCGAACCTTTCGGGATATAAATCACATCGCCCGTTTTTCCGCGCACCTGTTCCGCGCCGCGCGTGATCACGAGTTCGCCTTCCAGCACAATATCAATCTCGTCATACGTCAGCGTCCACGCCATCTCGCCTTGATCGAGCGACATAAATCCCGCGCCCATCGGCGACCGATCCTGTGTCGTCACCACATCCTTCAACCAGACGTGCGTCCCCGCCGTGGTCTTGCCTTCGACGAATTGCTCCATCTGGACGCTCGCCATTTTGACGACTTTCAGCGGCGGCAGATTCTCACCAGCGGACGCTCCGCCTCTTTCCAACGGGACGGCTGATCCAGTTTCCCGAATCAT
>CASGHD010000220.1 GCA_949319575.1 uncultured Anaerolineales bacterium
CGACTTTGTGCATATATTTTTTGTATGCATACTTTTTTTACAAAAAAACACGGGCGCGCGTATTTTTGACCCCAAATTTCGCGCATTAATGCCCGCGCTCCGGTATTCGGATAGGTTCTTATTATAATGATGAATTAGACACCTATGTCTGAATTTATCTTCCTCACACAAACGGACTATCATGCCGCGTGACATTGTCGTCAACGGACGGTTTCTCGCGCGGCGCGTCACGGGGAATGAAAGATATGCGCGTGAAATCTTGCGTTTGTTCAAAGGCGATCACCGCGTAGAGAAAACTCGTATGCAAGGAAGTGCGGGTCATGCGTGGGAGCAGTTTATCCTGCCGACAAAGTTGAAACGAGATTCCATTTTGTGGTCGCCAGCAAATTCGGGACCGCTTGCGATTCGGAATCAAGCGTTGACGATTCATGACCTGAGTCCGCTTGAACACCCTGAATGGTTCACGAGGAGTTATTCGATTTGGTATCGTTTGTTTTTGCCAACGCTCGCCAGGCGAGTCCGCGTCATTTTCACGCCTTCGGAATATGTGAAGCAAAAAGTGATGAAGCGGTTTGGGATCGAGAATGTGATCGTCGCGCCGAATGGTGTGGACACTTCTGTTTTTCATCCAAATACATTTCCATCCGTCATTCCCCAAAAATACATTTTGTTCGTCGGTTCGATCCAACTGCGCAAGAACCTTGAAGGACTGATGCGCGCATGGCATGAGGTCAAAGGTGAGTTCAAAGATACGTGGCTGGTCGTGGCGGGAGAATCGGGGCGCGTGTTCCGTTCGGTGAAGTTCTTCGCCGATGAGCGAATCCGCTTTTTGAATTATGTTTCAAACGAGGATTTACCGAGCTTGTACGCCAACGCGGAACTGTTCGTGCTTCCATCCTTGGATGAGGGTTTCGGCTTGCCCGCGCTCGAGGCGATGGCGTGCGGAACGCCGGTCATTGTTTCGGATGGCGGCGCGCTGCCTGAGACAGTCGGCGACGCGGGACACGTTTTCAGTTTAGAGGAGCCTGATAGCCTCGCACAGGCAATCGAGAGATGCTTGAGCGATGAAACTTTACGAAGATCGCTCAGCGAAAAAGGACTTGAACGGGCAAAAAATTTCTCGTGGCAGAATACGGCGGATTTGATCTGGAGCGCATTGAATGAACTCTAACCTCCGCTGGAAACTCTCTTGAGACGACAGAGATTCTTCGCTTCGCTCAGAATGACATGATTCCAATATTAACCAAGCCGCGCATCGCATTCGTTCTTGACACCCTCCCCTCCATCGGCGGCGGGGAGAAGGTGTTGTTCGCCGCGCTGGAGGCGTATCCGCGCGCGGATATTTTCACGCTGATCTACAACAAGAAGGTGTTTGTCAATTCGCCGATTGCGAATCGCAATATAAACACATCATGGATTGATGCGCTTCCGTTCGCGCACACGCATCATCGTTACTTGCTTCCGCTCATGCCAGCAGCCATTGAGCGAATCAATTTGCGTGGCTACGATATTATCGTTTCGTTTAATTATGCGGTAGCGAACGGCGTGATAAATCACAACGGCGCGCGGCACGTTTCGTACACGCACACGCCACTGCGCTACGCATGGACAGATATCAACATCAACGGAAAACACACGCGCCGCAACTTTCTTCTCGACAGATATATGCGATCCTTCCGCGCGTGGGATAAACGCGCCGCGTCGCGCCTCGAGGCGATGGCGACGAATTCGCAAACTGTCCGCCAGCGGATTCGGGAGGCGTATCAACTCGAAGCGAAGGTGATCCACCCGCCCGTCGAGGTGAATCGTTTTCATCCCAGCCCGACACGTGAAAATTATTTCGTCACGGTCACGCGGCTCGTCCCACACAAACGAGTCGAGTTGCTCGCGCAGGCGTTCAACCAATTGAATCTTCCGCTCGTCATCATCGGCGATGGACCTGAACTTCCGCGTTTGAAAAATATGGCGAATTCAAATATTCGGTTGTTGGGTTTTCAATCGGATGAAAAAGTCGCCGAGTTGTTGAACAACGCGCGCGGATTCGTCTGCGCGGCGGAGGAGGATTTCGGCATCGGCATCGTGGAGGCGCAGGCGGCGGGATGTCCCGTCATTGCGTACGGCGCGGGCGGCGCGTTGGAAACGGTGGAGGATGGAGTGACAGGTTTGTTTTTTGCAGAGCAGACCGAAGCGGGTTTGATCGAAGCAGTCCTTCGATTTGAAAAACAATTCCGAGCGTTCGACATGTGGAAAATAAAAAAACGCGCCGAGCGATTCAACAAGGCGCGTTTTCTGAACGAGTTTCGTGAGTTTGTGTCTCGTTAACCCAAGCGGTTTGCAATGCCCGTCACATCAATTTGCGCGTCCACCGCGGGCGACCTCAACTGCGCTTCCATGCCGCCATCCACAACCAGCCGTTGACCGGTGATATACGCCGCATCATCGGAGGCGAGAAAAGCGGCGGCAGAGGCGATGTCTTTCGGCGAGCCTGCGCTTCCGAACGGAATCGTCCGCGCGGCGGCTTCGGGACCGGTCGCGCCGCCGAGGGCGTTCTCCACTGTGATATTGCCCGGCACCACCACATTGACGCGAATCTTCCACGGGGCGAGGTCCATTGCCATGGCGCGTGTGGCGGCTTCGATTCCGCCTTTGGTAGTGTCGTACGCCATGAGTTGACGATGCGCGCGCATCCCGCCGCCCGAACTCATGTTGATGATCGCGCCGCCCGCCGATTTGCCTTCGGGGTTTTGCTTCACGAAGATCTGCCCGGCGCGTTGACTGCACAGGAACATGCCCGTGAGGTTGATCTCCAACGCGCGCGCCCACGTCGCCTGGGTCAACTCGAGGAAGTTCTTGTTGGAATCAGGATGATGCACCAGCGCGGCGTTGTTGACGAGAATATCCAGCCTGCCGTGTCTCTCGATCACCTTCTTGAATAGATCGTCCACCTGCCCGGCGTTCGACACGTCGCATAACACATACGACGCATTGAGTTGACTCGCTAGCGCCTTCGATTTCTCCTCGTTGAGGTCGGCAATGACAACCTTCGCGCCTTCTTCCGAAAACCGCGCGCTGATCGCCGCGCCGATTCCCTGCGCGCCGCCGGTGATGACGGCAATTTTGTTGTGTAGTTTCATGGTTGATTCCTTTTTCCTTTTATGTGTCAGTACGAGGGCATCCTGAGCGGAACGATAGCGAGGTCGAAGGATCGCCCGAAGCAATCTCCATACGACGGGGAGATGGCTTCGCCGCCAAAGAATAAGAGCGGCGGCTCGCAACGACATGTGGGTTTATATCTGCCCAGAGGCGCCCCATTGTTTCATCAATTCCCGATATTGTGGATCCTTGTATCGGCTCAATAAAAACGCGGGAGCATAACGCGGCAGCGCTTCGCCGACGATATGTTTCGCCAGCAAATCTCCCGCGCCACATGCGACCTGCATCCCGAACCCGCCGAAGCCGCCGAGGATGTGCGCGCCATCCACAGGCAACGGCCCGATCAGCGGGCGATTCTCCGGCGCGCGCGCGTAGTAACCGCCGTCAATGAACGGCTTGGGGAGTTGGCTGAAATATTTCGCCAGACCGGGGATCACCCGCGCCATGCCGCGCAACACCACCTCGGGCAGTTGCGGGTCAAGCGGAATCGGATAGACCGGCTCATCCGACGCGTGATCGTGATACGCCCACTGCAACAAGACCGTGTTCCCATCGCCTTCGGGTCGGCTGTGCACGCCCGCAGGGAACTGCTCCGTCAACCAGCGCGTTTCGTCATCCTCGGCAAGCGCGGCGCGTTCTTCGTCCGACCACATCAACATGACCGGGTCGTTCCAGATGAACAAGCCCATCTCGCGCGGCACCACGCGATGATAATCGTTGAACATCATTTTGAGATGCGGCTCGCACAGGATGGGTAGATCGATGCCGATCATCTTCCCAACCGCTTTCTGCAACGGACCCGCCGCGATGACAAAATTTCGAGTCGAGATCGTTTGCGCGCCATCGTTCGTCTGTACCTTTACAGATTTAATCCTGTTGCTTTCCACAGCCACACTTTCCACTTTCCCTTTGACGAGTTGCGCGCCATGCGACATCGCCTGTTCAAGCATGTACATCCCAAACTGTTGCGCCGCGAACCATCCGCACCGCCGCGCATGGATCAGCGCCAACGCATTCTCAGTCACATACGGGAAATGTTTGCGGATCAACGACTGGTCGAGGAACAAATCTGCTCCTGTGGGCGCGTCAAACAAACCATGCCCGCTCACAGGGATGTACCTCGGATCATCGTTGGAATTGCGATACACGCGCAAGCCGCCCGCGCCCAAACTGGTGATCTCCTCCGCGTTGGCGATCATCGCTTCCACGCCCGATGGAGTTCCAGTGGCGTATAAATATCCGTTACGGCGCATCGCCAAGCGACTCGGCGCTTCGCGATGCAACTCCTCCATGATGTCGATACTGCGATTCATCAGCCGCACCATGTCGTCACCGGGACCGGGCCACCAGTTGCGATAGGACTCGGAGGATTTATCGCTGGTCAACGTCAACGGCGGCAACGGGTCAACGATGACGATATTTTTCATCTCATGCGTCACGGCAAGTTGATACGCGGCAGAGATGCCCGCGATCCCCGCGCCGCAGATGACGATGTCGGCTGTGCTGGCGTTGGTCATATTTTCCTTTTTGTGGCAATGTAGAGGCGGAGTATATGGGGATCAATTTAACACCAAAAACAACCCACAAACCCCAACAATTTAAAAAAAAAAAAGTTTTT
>CASGHD010000221.1 GCA_949319575.1 uncultured Anaerolineales bacterium
CCGAGGCGATTTCAAGTTTCTTGCGCAGATTCTTGATGTGTGAATCAACACTGCGATCGACGTTGGAGGATGTGCCGTGCAGGTCTTCGAGTAATTGCTCGCGCGTGAGCGTTTGATTGGGTCGGCTGGCGAGCAGAACCAATAATTTGAATTCGTTGGGAGTTAACTTGATTGGAGCGCCGTTGAAGGACACTGCGTATTTTTCCGAATCAATTTCAAGCCCACTCACGCGGATGAGGCTCGGCGCTTTCACATCCCCGCGCGCGCGGCGAAGCAACGCCCGCACACGCGCCACCAACGCGCGGACGGAGAACGGCTTGGTGATGTAATCGTCCGCGCCGATCTCGAGACCCGTCACTTGATCAATCTCTTCCGAAAGCGCGGTGAGCATGATGATAGGCACGTCGCTTTCGCGGCGCAAGATGCGACAGACTTCGCGCCCGTCAATGACCGGGAGCATCAGGTCGAGGATGACGAGGTCGGGTTTTTCGCGGCGGGCAGTCGTCAGGGCAGATTGACCGTCGGCGGCGGTGACGACGCGGAATCCGTTTTTCTCCAGATAGTCGCGCGCGAGGCGCGTGATCTTCGGTTCGTCGTCCACGACGAGGATGAGGGGGGGCATGGGGGGAGTATAAGGGAAAAGAGGAATAGAGAGTAGAGAGTAGAGAATGGAAAGTGGAAAGTGGAAGACTACTCTAATTAGTTATATCTGGTTCAAGGATTGTGACGTTTTGTCCCGCATATTTTTCATACAGGTCACTGCGCCGTTTTCTCCAACCGTCGAGTCCGCCGCGCAGATTGGTGACGCGCTTGTATCCTTTCGCTTTCAAGTAATACGAAATCATCACCGAAAGCCCGCCGCCTGGACAATACACCAAAATATTATTGTCGCGTGGAATTTGCTTCAAGTAGTGTTCGACTCGGAGCGGATTGACCTGATGGGAATTCGGCAGACCCTTGAACTGTTTACGGTCATCGCCCGGACGCACATCGAGAATGAAAGTTTTTTTGTCGAACAGAATATTTTCATTGAGTTGGGCAGGCGTGAGCATGTTGACAAATGAGACTCGTCCTTCAATATAATCACGAACTACCTGCGTCATGTATTGGATGTCGCCTGCCGATGTATCACGCCCGAGACTGATTCGAATCGTCTCGCGCGCGGCTTGATCGGATACGCCGATGGCTTTCAAGACGTGTGAGGGTGTATCTTCCCCGGTACTGCACGCGGAACCGGCAGAGACCGCGATCCCGCGAAAATCCAACATTCCCATCAGCCCGGCATTCTCCACGCCGGGAAAAGTAATGCTGAGCGTGTTCGGCAGGCAGTCGGTTTCTGGTGAATTGATGACACAATCTGGTTTGATTTCTTTGAGCCGTTGGATTAGTTTTCGTTTCAACTTCTGAACTGATCTGCCGTGTGCAAGGAGTTTGTCTACATCCTCGCACGCCGCGCCAAATCCGACGATGTTGTGAATGCTTTCAGTGCCAGCCCGCAATCCGCTTTCTTGATGACCGCCATGCAGCAACGGCGTAAATGGGCTGTTTTGTTTTATGTACAAAGCTCCGATTCCTTTTGGTCCGTACAGTTTGTGCGCCGAGAACGAGGCGTAGTCAACATCCCACGCATGGAGGTCAATCGGAATCTTCCCCAATGCTTGCACACAATCCGTCAACACCAACGCGCCGTGTTTTTTGGCGATGTTCGTCACAGCCTTAATATCTTGAATAACGCCAGTTTCATTATTGGCCAGAATGCAACAGACCAGAAAGGTATCCTCATCAATCAACTTTTCCAATTCGGCGAGCCGAACGCGCCCTTTATTGTCCACTGGACAATATTCGACAATCACTCCCTGAGTCTCCAGATATGCCAGCGTGTTCAACACGGAAGGATGTTCGATCGGCGTGGAAACGATCTTTTTCCTTGTGGGATAGAAATGAGCGGCGACAGATTTCAGCACAGCATTGTTCGATTCGGTCGCGCAAGCCGTAAAAATGACTTCCGATGGATCTGCATGAATAGCTTGCGATATATGTTTCCGAGCCTGTTCCACTAACTCGGCTGATTTCCTACCACTGCCATAAAATGACGATGGGTTGCCATAATGATTCTTCAAAACCTGATTCATTTTGCCCTGAACGTGACTGCTGATAGGCGTCGTCGCGTTGTGGTCAAAATAGACTTGCCGGTTGAAACGAATCAGATGTTTCAAGAATGCAAAGTATTTGATTTCCATTTTATTTCCTCTACGATTACCGTTGTTCGGTCATTGCAAGCCGCATGCCCAGGCTGAACAGGAGAGCGCTAGTGAGCCAGCGGAAAATATTCGTGTATTGCGGCAGGCGTTACTCAATTCTCTGTATGTACGCCTTTTAAGAACAACCAAAACGAGAAAACGACTTCAAATATCAACATGGGCAACCACACGAGCCAGGTGATTGAATCGGACCAGCTCGCGCTGGTGAGCGCTCCTGCGAGTTGCAAAGGTAGGATGATGACGAGCAAAGCCGATGCGATTGCGCCCAGCCAGGCGAGCGAGGCGGGAATCATCCGTCCACGCAGAAGCAGCCAGCAGAAGAGTAAACTGCCAACCGCGAAGAAGATCGGGCTCTGATCGTGGATGGCTTCCATGATACGACAAGTCAATGCCAGTAGCGCAATGGCGGGTCCCTGTTCGCGCGTGAGCATATAAAGCGTCACCCCAAGAATCAACGCGGACAAATTGAGAAGCAGACCCAGCAGGTCGGTTACCGGTAAATCGTTGGACAGCGACAGGCTGAAAATGCCGGCGGCAATGTAAAAGAGGAAGGTGAAACCGGCGATCCTTGAGTAGGTCATGCGAGTTGCGTGTGTATCGGTAAGGGTCAACATGTGGATTACTCCTACGGTATTTGTGTTACGGAACTTTAGTATTCGATGATTGTATCGTTACAACGATCTTCCCCTGCGCGTGACCTTTGCCGAGATGAGTCATGGCATCAGCGATGCGAGTCATGGGGTACGCCTTCTCGACAAACGGTTTCACTTTGCCGCTTTCGATGAGTTCTTTCAGAACTTGCATATCCGCGCGGTTGAATTGGGCGATGAAAAATACAAACTTCTGACTCGCTCTCAACGTTGCAAGCCGCGTTTTGATGAGGAGTCCAATGGGCCCAACCACTGGCGTCTTCGGCGCGCCGATAAGCACAAAGGTTGCGTTCGGTTTGAGCGCGCGCTTGTACTCAGACCATGACCGCCCTCCATTGACATTGAGTAGTAAATCATACTGTTGACCGTTGCGCGTGAAATCCTCTTTGGTGTAATCAATCACGTGGTCGGCGCCCAGCCTGCGAGCGTGTTCAACATTCTGCGGACTGCACACAGCCGTCACTTCCGCGCCGAACGCTTTGGCGATCTGAATCGCAAACGAGCCGACTCCGCCCGACGCGCCGTGAATCAGGACTTTCTGCCCGGGCTGGATTTTCCCGTGGTCGCGCAGTCCTTGCAACGCGGTGATTCCCGCGGTGGGGACAGATGCCGCTTCTTCCATCGTGACGTTGGCTGGTTTCAAGGCGACGGCATTTTTCACGCTGACATATTCCGCGTACGCTCCGCTTCTGCCGCCGAAGACTTCGTCGCCGCGTTTGAAATCGGTGATGTTCTTGCCGACCGCCTCGACCACGCCCGCAAAGTCTGCGCCGAGACGTGTATCTTTTGGTTTGAAGAGTTCCCTGCTGAGGATGCGTCCGATGAGCAAGCCTGTCATGCTGTACCATTCCGCAACATTGATCGAAGATGCGCGCACGCGAACCAGCACGGCATCGTCTGGAACGTCGGGCTTTTCAATTTCTCGAATCTTCAACACCTCAGGCTGACCGTACGACTCAAATACAACTGCTTTCATGGTTGATTCTCCTTGTATGTCACTCTGAGCCGCTTTCAAGCGGCTCAGAGTCTCGTGTTTCGTGGCGGAGATTCTTCGCTTCGCTCGAATGACATACTAATTATTTGCCCCAAGGTTATCAA
>CASGHD010000222.1 GCA_949319575.1 uncultured Anaerolineales bacterium
TTCGCGCCATCAGGATCGAACGCGGGGCGCGGCACAGCGCATTGATACGGCGGGCGGAAGAATTCCGTCCATGTGGGGGTTGTCAGCCCGTAGAAAATTTCGGAGGTGATGGTGTCAACATCCACGGCGGAACGAATCGCTCTCCGCACGTTGACATCCGACAAAATGGGATGAGGAGTCGCAGACGCGTCCACTGTCCCTTTTTCCGCGAGATTGAAATACAGACGCATCACCCAACGGTCGGTCGGACTCAGACTCACCTTCGCTTTGTCTGAACCTTCGAGGTCTTTTGCGGTATTGGCGTTGATCCACATATCAATATCCGCGTCGCCGTTCAACATCATCGTTTTACGCACGGCATCATCGGGGACGATCTGCATAATTACTTGATCGAGACTGGGTTTCGGTGCAAGATAAAAATTGTCGTTCTTGTGGAAGGTCATGTGGTCGCCCGCGACCCAATCGTGCAGAACGAAGGGACCGTCGCTCAGCGGTTCGCGCCCGCAATCCCATGCAAGGAATCCCTGCTCGATGTTGCAGTAATGAGCGGGCCAAATGGCGAGTTGCTCGCCGCCGAATTGTGTAAGATAGCCGGGGTAGATCGAGTTGTAGTTGACGACAAACGAATTTTGACTCAGCTGTTCGACAGAATCAATGTAATCGATGCCGGGAATCCACGTGCCGTTGACGGGGTCGGAAATTGCATTCCATGTGAACAACACATCGTCGGCTGTCACTTGATTTCCATCCTGCCACAAAATATCCTGGCGCATCGTCCACGTGACCGCCATAGTCCCCGCGTCTTCATCAATGGTCACGCCGCCGTTGTCAACGGTCGGCAATTCCGCGGCAAGTTCGGGGAAGACATTTCCGTTCGGGTCAATGTCCGCCATGCCGAGCAGGACGAGTTCCATCACGAGCGCGTCGTAGCCGGTATCCGCGACCATCGGGTTGAACGATGGCGGGTCTTCGGCGATAATGATCGTGATACTTTTTTCCGAACCTGATGGAGTCGCAGGTTCTTCAGTCGCCGTAGGTTGTGACGCTGGTCCGCATGAGACAATCGTCAACGAGAATATGACCACGAAGGTCAGAAAGAGCAACGCGCGCTTTTTGGTGAACATTGGTCCTCCTGCAAATTTTAAATTTTTCAAACGTCGGTATTATTGCACGGATTGCCCCCGATGTTAAGGTTTTTGCAAGACGAGTTTACGGGTACAATCTCCCCCATGAGAACCGTATTCTGGGAAGACAACCAAGTCAAAATGATAGACCAGCGGATTTTGCCCGCGCGCTTCGAGGTCGCGGCATATAGCGATCACAAATCTGTCGCGCGCGCGATCACGGATATGGTGGTGCGTGGCGCGCCCGCCCTCGGAGCGACCGGCGCATTCGGTCTCGCGCTCGCGGGATTCGAATCCGCTTCCACTTCGACGGGCGATCTGCTCGCCGATCTACAAGCCGCCGCCTCCACCTTGAAGGCTTCGCGCCCAACGGCGGTGAATCTCGCGTGGGCTGTTGATCAAGTAATGAACAAAGTCTCCAGCCTCCAATCTCCAACCGTTGATTCGATTCGCCAATTCATCCTCGATGAAGCCCAACGCATCGCCGATGAAGATGTGGAGATCAACAAGCGCATGGCGGAACACGGCGCGACGCTGATCAACGATGGCGACACGATCATCCATCACTGCAACACGGGCGCGCTCGCGGCTGTGGATTGGGGCACCGCGTTGGGAGTTATCCGCACCGCGCATGAACAGGGAAAAAAGATTCACGTGCTGGTGGATGAAACTCGTCCGCGTTTGCAAGGAGCGCGTCTCACCGCGTGGGAACTTGAGCAATATGGCATCCCGTATGAAATCATCAGCGACAACACGGCGGGATATTTCCTCAAAGCAGGCAAAGCGCAGAAATGTTTTGTTGGCTCCGATAGAACCGCCGCCAATGGCGACGTGGCAAACAAGATCGGAACCTACATGCTTGCCCTCGCCGCAAATGATAACGGCGTTCCGTTTTATCCCGTTGTGCCGACTTCAACGATTGACCTGTCGCTTTCACACGGAGATCAAATTCCCATCGAGGAACGCGACCCTGAAGAAGTGCTCGGCTTGGAGTTCAACGGCGAGCGCGTCACGCCGAAGAACGCCAAAGCGCGCAACATCGCCTTCGATGTGACGCCGAATCGTTTGGTGACTGCGATTGTCACTGAAAATGGAATCGCGTATCCGCCGTTTGAGGGGAGTTTGAAGAAAGTGGTATTGGGAAAATAATGTCCTTCTTTCAGCCGACCCCGACAAGTCGTTTTGATCTCCGCTTTTCTGTTGCGGGCATCCCTGTGCGCGTGCAGCCATTGTTTTGGCTCATTGCGCTCCTGTTGGGTTCAAGCGGCGGAGCGCTTCAGATCGTGATTTGGGTTTTTGTGGTTTTTGTATCCATCCTCGTGCATGAATTGGGTCACGCTCTGGCGTTTCGCTGGTATGGTTTGCGCTCGCAAATTTTGCTCCACTTTTCTGGGGGTTTGACCATCCCTGAAGCGACGCCATGGGGGAGTGGGTATGCGACCGTTGCAATCGGTCCTGTTCAGCAAATATTGATTTCGCTTGCCGGACCTGGCGCAGGTTTCGTACTTGCCGGGCTGGTTATCGCGGGAGTTCAACTTCTCGGTGGGTCTGTGGCTATCAGCTTCTTGTTTGGACTCATTCCACTGCCGACATCAGCCACTCTGCCATTTGGAGGATTAGCAGGCAGTAGTTTTCTTACGATGATGTTGTGGGTCAATGTGTTTTGGGGTTTGATAAATCTATTGCCCGTCTTTCCACTGGATGGCGGTCACGTTGCGCGAAATATTCTGCTTCTGTATGATCCGGTGGGCGGAGTTCGCAAGTCGCTGTGGCTGTCTGTGATCGTCGGCGGACTCATGGCGTTGGCGGGCTTCGTGTTATTTCGCAGCGTATACACCGCGCTCCTGTTCGGACTCCTCGCGTTCCAAAGTTATCAGGCGTTGCAAAGCCGATTTGGAGGCGGATATTGAATCGGGAAATTTTTAATTATGGCTTTCTCATTATCATTCGATAAAACAAAAACCTTGGAACGCGAATTCCGCGAAGAGACGAATTTCGCAAATTCTGTAGGCTTTATTCGTGCCATTCGCCCATTTGCGTAATGCGCGTTAAGAGATTTTCCACTCTGTGAATACCATAAATTTGTAATCCTGTTTTCTAGACAATCCCTGCTTCACGTGATAAACTTTCGCCCGTTGACAAAGGCGTGACGCAACCCGCGTCACGCCTTTTGACGCGAATATCTCTTGAACACATGCGCTGTGCCTAGCGCGAGGAACGTAATGGACATTCTTCTCACCGGCTCGGTTGCCTACGATTACTTGATGACCTTCCCCGGTCTTTTCAAGGAACAAATTCTTCCCGAACGACTGGCTTCGATCAGCCTTTCGTTTCTTGTTGAATCCATGTCGAAACAGCGCGGGGGAATCGCGCCGAATATCGCCTACTCGATGGCGTTGCTTGGAACGAAGCCGCGCGTGATGGCGACCGTCGGCGAGGATTTTGGCGAGTATCGTCAATGGCTTGAATTAAAAGGCGTGGATACTTCGTTGATGAAAGTCGTCCCCGGCGAATTCACCGCCTCTTTCTTCGCGACCACGGATCAAACCTCCGCGCAAATTGCCTCGTTCTATCCCGGGGCGATGGCGCGCTCCTCCACGCAGTCGCTGAAAGAGCTGGATAAAAAACCAGATTTGGTGATCGTCTCCCCGTCCGCGCCGGACGCGATGATGAAGTTTCCCGCAGAATGCCGCGAGTTGGGAATCCCGTATTTGTACGACCCGAGTCAACAAGTGCTTCGTCTCGAAGGCGCTGAGTTGGCGCGCGATATGGAAGGCGCGCACTTCCTGTTTTGCAACGATTACGAGTTTGGATTGATCTCGAAGAAAACAGGCTGGAGCTTGGATCAAATCCTTGGGCATGTGAAGGTGCTGGTTGTCACGCGCGGCAAACATGGCGCGGACTTGTACATGGGCGGCGAGTCGGTGCACATCCCAACTGTCCCTGAGAAAGAGATCGTAGACCCGACGGGGGTCGGCGATGCCTTCCGCGGCGGATTCCTCGCGGGCTACTCGCGCGGCTTGGATTGGAAGTTGTGCGGCGAGATCGGCTCGCTCGCGGCGGTGTATTGTTTGGAACAAAAAGGCACACAGAGTCATTCATATTCGCGGAAAGAATTTGTTGAACGGTTTAGAAAACATTTTGAAGATGAGGGGAAGTTGGATAGTTTGTTGTAAAAAACGGAGCGCGGACTTCAGTCCGCCAGCCAGCCAAATAGCGGACTCAAGTCCGCAATCCGAAGCGGACTCAAGTCCGCGATCCAGAATCTAGAAGGAGCAACAAATGAGTAACTACGATATCAAAGACATTAATCAAGCCGAGGGCGGACGGCGTCGCATGGATTGGGCGGAACGCGAAATGCCAGTTCTGCGACAGATCCGTGAACGCTTCAAGAAAGAGAAGCCGCTCAAGGGTTTGCGCGTGTCGGCGTGTTTACACGTGACGACCGAGACTGCGAATCTGATGGTTGCCTTGCAAGAAGGTGGCGCAGACATTGTCCTCACCGCGTCGAATCCGCTGTCCACGCAGGATGATGTGGCGGCGGCGTTGGTGAATCAGTTCGAGATTCCCACGTTTGCGATCAAGGGCGAAGATAAAGTCACGTACTTCAAACACATCCGCGCCGCGCTCGAACACAAGCCGCACATGACGATGGACGACGGCGCTGATTTGGTTTCATCGCTATTCTTCATCGAGATGGGTCGCTTTGAAAAACTTGAGCCTTCTCTTGCGAGTTGGGCGAAAGGACTCTCCGACGACGAGCGCAAGGAAATGTTGAAAGGCGTTATCGGCGGGACCGAAGAAACGACAACGGGCGTGATCCGTTTGAAGGCGATGGAAAAAGATAACGTGTTGAAGTTCCCCGTCATTGCGGTGAACGACGCGTTGACCAAGCATCTCTTCGACAATCGCTACGGTACGGGTCAATCCACCATTGACGGCATCATCCGCGCGACGAACGTCTTGCTGGCTGGTAAAAATTTCGTGGTGTCAGGCTACGGCTGGTGCGGGCGCGGACTCGCGTCACGCGCGCGCGGCATGGGCGCGCAGGTCATCGTCACCGAAATTGATCCGATGAAAGCGCTCGAAGCGGTGATGGATGGTTATCAAGTGATGCCGATGGCAGATGCATCAAAACTCGGCGATTTCTTCTGCACGGTGACAGGCGACCTCAACGTCATTGACGAGGCGCACTTCAAGGCGATGAAAGACGGCGCGATCGTTGCCAACTCCGGTCACTTTAACGTGGAGATCAACATCCCCGCGCTCGAAAAGATGAGCAAAGGCAAGCCCGAACTTGTGCGCCCGTTCGTTGAACAATACACAACCAAAGACGGACGCAAGATCAACATCCTCGGTGAAGGACGACTCATCAACCTCGCTTCCGCCGAAGGGCATCCTGCCTCCGTCATGGACATGTCTTTCGCCAACCAGGCTTTGTCCGCTGAATACATGGCGAAGAACGCGGCTACGTTGGAGAAGAAGGTTTATTCTGTTCCAACAGACATTGACAACGAGATCGCCCGCCTCAAACTCGAAGCCATGGGCGTGAAGATTGACACGCTTACCGCGGAGCAGGAACACTATTTGAATTCGTGGGAAGAGGGAACGTAAGCCAGAGTGATCAGTTATCAGTGATCAGAGAGACCTCGG
>CASGHD010000223.1 GCA_949319575.1 uncultured Anaerolineales bacterium
GCCTGGGCAACTGCTCGCAATCGCGACGCCACAAAAATCAAGTGGCAGTTCTCGAATGCCGAGGCTCGCATTCGCTTGCATCGCCTGTATCCTCAACTTCTGGACAAAACTTAGTTGGTAAACTACTCAGCATGACATAATTAAATGTTAAACAATCAAGGTTAAACGGAATAATCATGCAAGGTAAAAAGAGTGCGACCGGTTCAAATTCTCGAAAATAGTTAGATGGTATAATTCCCGCCCGTATGCCTCAAGAACCATTACCTCAAAAATCACAAGTCTGCCCTACTTGCGGAACGCGCTTGAGTGAAAATGCAACGCGTTGTCTCGTGTGCGGGACCGAACTCGCATCCAAAGCCGCAACCAAAGCCAAGAAAGCCGAAACCGTCGTAGAAGCCAGCCGCATGCCGGAGATCACCCTCAGCCTGCCCGCCGCGCTTGCCGCGATCGTCGTCGTGTTGGCGATTGGCGCAGTTGCCATCTACGCCCTATTGCAATCTGGCGCAACCGGCGCGTCGCTCGTCACGCCGACAGCCGAAGGCACAACGACTGCCACTGCCACCATCACCCCCACCGCGACGGAACTCCCCACAGGAACGCCAATCCCTACCGAAACGCCCTTGCCACCATTTGATTACACCGTGCGCCAAGGCGAAACATGCGGCTTACTCGCAGCCCAATTCAAGGTTTCAGTGCAAAGCATCATCATAGCGAATCAATTATCCTCCGAATGTTTTGTCTCGGTCGGACAGCCTTTGAAGATTCCCTATCCTACCGCCACGCCCGCGCCGCCGCCAACAGCCATCCCAAATGAAGCCACGCAAACCTTCCAAGCCTGCGAAACAGCGACGTACATCGTGCAGGCAAACGATACTCTTTCGACGATTTCTCTCAATTACAACGTCCCGCAGGATGCGATCAAATTCTGGAATGGGTTATCGACCGACAATGTATTGCTTGGGACGTCGCTGGTGATTCCCTTGTGCGCCCGATTCGCCACGCCGGGACCAACCCCCACTGCGACGCCTCCGCCTCCTTATCCCGCCCCGAGCCTGCTCCTCCCCGCCAACGGAGCCGCATTCACCCTCGCCAACGATGTGGTCACCGTGCAATGGGCGTCTGTGGGAACCTTGCGCGATAATGAAAGATATCAAGTCATCATCGAAGATGTGACCACCGGCGAATTACGAATCACCGACTATGTGACTGATACCAAATACATCGTCCCAACTTCTTTCCGCCCGAACGACAACCTTGCGCACTTAATTCAGTGGTGGGTCACAACCGTCCGCCAGAACGGCGTGGATGAGCAAGGTCAACCTGTGTGGGTATCCGCCGGCGCGGTCAGCGAGAAACGCGGCTTCACGTGGGTGGGTGTGGCTGTTCAGGGGACGCCAAAACCTTAATCAGTTAGGGGTTATGCAGTTGAGCCTGTTTCGTTGAAGGCGCGCTATGACGGCGGCAGTACAACTTGCCCGCCGACCGCGTAAGTCATATCAACGTTACAACCTCCGCCACAGATTACACTGATTCGCTCGGATTTCATAAAATTAAATCCGTAATAATTGTAACTGCTCAGGCATGTCGTTGCGAAGAGGGCTCTTGCTCGCCTGCCCCGATGTTTTTTCGGGGTCCCGACGCCTGTCCTGAGCCTGTCGAAGGGAAGCAATCTACCGGTATGGGGAGACTGCTTCGGCAAAACCAAGAGCGCCTCGCAGCGACACGTTCCGAGGCTGAGTAGTTACTAATAATTTGAGAAATCCGTGTCAGATTTTTTCTCTTTCCGAAACAACTTTCACCCGACGCATTACCGATCAATATAAAACGCCACCTCGCCCGCGCTCACCCATGCTTGCGCGGTCTCTTCAATCGTCGCCCAGCGGACGAAGGGACGCGTGTTCATACGCTCGACAAACGCAAGGATCGCGTCGAGATCATCGGTGGATGAAGTTGAGATTCGCAGAGTCTCAGGCTCGACCATGATGGTGTACCCGATCACCGGATACGGATGTTCCCCTTGCGCAATTTGCGCGGCGAGCGATTCTGCGTCTGCCAATTGATGACTGCCGCCGCCGAGTTTGATTAATTTCCCGGCAGGGTTATGAACATCAAATTGCGAACTGCTCGTAGGGCGATACAAACTGACCGACAGATCGTCACATCCATCTTTATGACCCGGGCAAACCACCCCGCCCCAAATCATAGTTGGCGACCACGAATACCCCTGATCGGAGTAACTCGACTGCAAGCCGTCGAAATCTTCGATCAAGAATCCGCTCACTACGCCTGTTGGCTCAGCGCCCCAGGAGGAGAGAATCGACGCGATCTTTGCGAGGTCGTTCGGGTTGTGAGCGTGATTGTCCCATTGCGCGCCCATCGCTGTGGATCGTTGAACGATCTCCTGAGCATCCTCCGCAGACTCGAGCCAGCCGATGTCGCCGCCAATGGACCAGCGGATGCCCGCGTCGGTTGTTTGCTGGAGGAAATTGAGGAACGCTTCGGTATCGTAGGGCCACGAATCGGGTTTCGTTTCGATGTGCGTGGTGGCAGAGAGGTACAGCGTTGTGCCTGTCGTTGACGTCGCAGGCGCGGAGGAAAGCGTCGGCTGGGATTCGGTTGGGGAAACTGAAGCAGGCTGAACCTGAGTCTGAGGCGCAGAAGGGGCGGAGATACAGGCTGTCAAGAAAAGCAATACTGTCGCGAGCGTGAAAAGTTTTTTCATGGGCAATTCTCCTTTCTTTTGATTCTACGAATCTGATTTACAACAATATTATCCCCATGTAAAATCCCTGTAATTGACAGAACCGCAAGGATGGTGAAAAAACGTCCCGCAGGTTGGAACGTAGTAACGACTTTAGTCATTCGGCGAAAACTGCGAAACGATTTACGCGAGGAATCACAACATGGACATCCGCAAATACAACCGCGAGGCATGGAACCGCGAAGTCGAATCGAATAATCGCTGGACTCAACCCGCGACTCACGAAGTCATCGAACAAGCAAAACGGGGTGAGTTTGAAGTATTACTTACGGAAAACATCCCCGTCCCCCATCGTTGGTTTCCTCCATTGAAAAGCGCGGATGTGTTATGTCTCGCCAGCGGAGGCGGGCAGCAAGGACCCGTCTTCGCCGCGCTCGGCGCCAACGTAACCGTCTTCGACAACTCCCCTGCTCAACTCAAACAAGATATGCTCGTTGCAGAGCGCGAGGGCTTGACTCTCAAAATCGTCGAAGGCGACGCGGCGGATTTATCCGCATTTGCAGACGAATCGTTTGACTTGATTTTCAATCCCGTTTCGACGGTGTTCATGCAAGATGTCCGCGTTGTGTGGAAAGAATGTTGTCGCGTACTCCGTCATGGCGGGATTTTGATGACAGGTTCGATGAATCCCGTTCACTATATTTTCGATCTCTATAAAATGGATGATGGCATTCTCGAAGTCGCGCACTCAATACCGTATTCAGATGTGACCAGCCTCTCGAAAGAAGACTTGGACGAATACCTCGCCAAAGGTCTGCCGCTCGAATTCGGTCACGCGCTGACCGACCTACTCGGCGGTCAATGCGCGGCGGGATTCGTCATCACCGATTTG
>CASGHD010000224.1 GCA_949319575.1 uncultured Anaerolineales bacterium
TAGGCGTGGACGGGGACGCGCACTCTGGCGTCACGGTCAAACACCGTTCGCGCGTCAAACGTGACCCGACCCAGCCGAATCTGCGACAAGTCCATTTGATCCACGCGGAGTTGCACGATGAATTGAACGCGCAGGGATTTAACGTCTCGGCTGGGCAGATGGGGGAGAACATCACCACCCGCGGCGTGGACTTGCTCGGTCTGCCGACAGGAACGCGCTTGCATTTGGGGAAAGATGCGGTTGTTGAGATCACAGGTCTGCGTAACCCGTGTTATCAACTCGATGATTTTCAACAGGGATTACTCAAAGCCTGCCTTGACCATGACGAAGAAGGCAATCTCATCCGCAAGGCAGGTGTGATGGGAATTGTGCTGGTGGGCGGAGAAGTGTTTTCGAATGATTCGATACGGGTTGAGTATCCGCCACAGCCACATCAATCGCTTCTGCCAGTGTGATGTGGCTGTTTTGTTTCGGCGGGCTGAAGCCCTCCCTCAGCACGTGGAAGTCCGCTCAAGCGGACTTGGTAGTCCGAAGAACTTCCATGTTCTGAGCCTTGGATTGAGCTTGTCGAAATCAAGCGGCTTTAGCCCTGCGTTCCCGTCCATGTAGCGCGCCTGTTTTGTTGTATACTCTGAAAATAAGTTATGGACAACCCGTTTACCCTTATCATCTGTTCCGCCATCCTTTTAGGTGTCGGACTGCCTATCCTGATGATTGTGTCACGGATCGGTGAAGCATATCGCCGTGCCGCACTTCGAGCCGCCAAAGAGGATGCCAAAGACGAAGCGAAGGAGCGTGCCCTTGCCATCAAAAAAGTGAAGGCACAAGCGTATAAAGATAAAGAAGAAAAATCTATTTACTTTGAAAATCGCCTGAATGAAACTGAAAAATTAAATCAGAATCTAGCAAAAATAATTTCTGGTCTTGAAAACATACTACCGAGTGCATTAAGCACCAGAAACGATATTATCTTTAAAAGCTTATACAATCACGACGATTTTCCAGAGCTTGAACTTCCTTCCGATCTAAAAAAGACGTTTGTTCTGACTAGTCGAGATGATTACCTTTCGAAAATTCATAAACCATCTTTGTTTGAAAAGGCAGTGCCTGGGTGGGAACAAAGACATCAAAAGAGATTGCAAAACGCAGAATTGCGATATAAAGAATATGAAGAAGATATTGCAAAACGGGATAGCGAAATTGCTGTTTTAACTCAAAAATATGAAAGCAAGAAAACAGCCTTCTCTTTGAAAATTCAACAGCACAATCAGGAAATTGATGAATTTGAAAAAGATTACATAAACGGTATCCCTGCTGCTGTTGAAAGATATTGTTTAATAATTCTTGAGAATTCTTTATACCCTGACGGTTTTCCAAAACAGTTCAAAGTTGCCTATGTGCCTGAACCCAAAGAACTTGTCGTTGAATACGAACTACCTACGAAAGAGATTGTACCTGCTGTAGCAGAATATAAATATATAAAAACAAGAGATGCTATAGATGAAAAACTTAGAAAGATGACAGACATTAAAGAACTTTATCAAGAAATCGTCGCGGGTATATGTTTAAGAACTCTTCATGAATTATTTGAAGCGGACCGAAAAAATCATTTGGATGTTGTGGTTTTCAATGGCTTTGTTCAGACAGTTGATCCAGCGACAGGAAAAGATGTCCGTCCTTACCTTATTTCCATAAGAACCATCAAGGAAAAATTTAACGAAATAAACATCGCAAAGGTTGATAAACGAATCTGCTTGCGGAATCTGGGCGCTCAAGTTTCACCACAACCTGATGAACTAATGGCTGTTAAACCTGTGGTTAATTTTGATATGTTTGACAAGCGTTTTATCAATGAGAGCGATGTGATTTCCGAACTGGATACTAAACCTAACTTGATGGATTTGAATCCGTTCGAATTTGAAAACCTCGTGAATAATTTATTTTCAAAAATTGGATTTGAAGCAAAATTAACTCGCTCATCAAGGGATGGCGGAATAGATGTTGTAGCCTTTGACCCGCGCCCTATTTTGGGTGGAAAAGTGGTTGTTCAAGCCAAGCGATACAAAAATGTGGTTGGGGTTGAATCTGTAAGAGATCTCTATGGGTCAATGATGAACGAACGAGCTGGTAAAGGTATCTTGGTAACTACCAGCCATTATGGAACTGACGCATATAATTTTGCAAAAGATAAACCGATTGAATTAATTGATGGTGGTGGTTTGCTATATCTTCTTGAACAAAATGGCATTAAAGCGAAAATCATATTTCCTCAAGAATAAATTTCCAATGAAGCAAACTCAATCAACGTGCTTTATGTGTGATCAACTCGCGCCAACTGATGATCATATCCCTCCAAAATGTTTTTTTCCTGAGGAAAAAGATATTCCAAAAGGCAAGAATTACCGAGATAATCTTATCACGGTGCCTGCTTGCAAGGAACATAATCTGAAGACATCAAAAGACGATGAGTATATTTGGGCGATAGTTGCGTTCCACTGGCAAAACACTCCTGATATACAAGAATATAGTGTCAAGAAAATTCATCGGGCATTTGAAAGAAATAAAAGACTTTTCGATCTATTTTTTAGTGAACAGAATAGCCATAAATTCTTTTCATATAAGGGAGAAAAACTGGTTGCCACCACAATTACTGTGGAGAGAATTATGAATGGATTTCAAAAAATTGCACGCGGTATTTATTATCGCAATTTTGAACAAAAATGGGTTGGCGAAGTCATAATTCATTCCAGAAGCCTTGCGGTAGTTTTATCAACACTTAATCCTAATTATGATGAAAAGACTCGTGTTGCGGAACTTGCGCGATCGTTATTAATTCTTCAACCAAAACATGGAAAAAATCCTGAGGTTTTTTATTATCAAATTGGCCAGGATACACTTTTATCGCCGCCAATATTTCGATTAGTTTTCTACGGTGGTTTTGAGGTTTTAGCTTTTTTCATTTCCCCTCTTGACTCTTTCCTCCCTCCGTCATACAATCCCGCCAACATAACAAAAAACGCTGACGAGGACGAGTACGCTTCAAAGCGATTTCCAGAGAGCCGAGTAGTAAGTTCTGAAAACGAGGCAAAAGCGCAGAAGCCGAATGGACCTCCGAGTTGCGAAGGCAAAAGCAGTCTGATAGTTCCATAGTCAGATAGTCGAGTAGCCAAAGTCGGGAACTGCACCCGTTACCCAGCAGAGTTTCTTAGAAAGATAGAGATTAGATGATTAGAGAGTAGATAACTTGTCACTATCCAACTAGCAAACTACAAGAGTGACGCTGGCTTCCTTTCCTGTGTGCATCACGCAGGAATTTTTTGTTAATAGGCACCGCGTTAACTTGGGTGGCACCACGGGAGTCCCCTCTCGTCCCAACGGACGGAGGGGATTTTAATTTAATCGTGAAAGAATTAACCGCGAAGCGCGCAAAGAGCGCGAAGAAACCCCAAAGATTTTTCTTAGCGATCTTTGCGGTCTTAGCGGTTCAAAAAAGGAGCAATATGCTACTCGAAGCCACCACAACCCAAACAATAATCCGCGAAATCAGCGCGGACCTTGAAACGCCCATCAGTGTGTACATGAAACTGCGCGGCGAGGGCGCGTCGTTTTTGCTTGAGTCTGTCGAAGGCGGGGAGCGGATCGCGCGTTACTCGTTCATCGGCGTGAAACCGAAAGCGCAATACATCATCCGCGATACGGACATCGAAATCAAAGACGAGTACGGAGTACGTAATACGCAGTACGACGGAGACCCAACATATTTTCTACAAGAAGAAATGAATAAATTTAATTTCAAGCCTCAATCAGGCGTGCCACGCTTCATCGGTGGGCTCGTCGGTTACCTCGGTTACGAAACTGTCCGCTTCTTTGAGCCAACCCTCAAATCTCACATGGAGCCACGCCTCACGTCCCACGTCCCACGTCCCACGCCCGATGGCATCTTCCTCCTCGCCGATACCGTCATCGCGTTCGATCATGCGCGGCGGAGTCTATCTTTGATCGCAACTGTTTTGGATGGCGATGTTGAATCCGCGAATCGCAAACTCGATGAAATTGAATCTCGTATTCATCAACCGTTGCCGCCGACACAACCGCGCGAAGTCAAATCATCGAAGACACGCTCGAACATGACGCAGGGAAATTTTGAAGACATGGTGCGCGACGCGAAGGAGCGCATTGCGGCGGGCGACATTTTTCAAGTGGTGCTGTCGCAACGCTTCACGCGCGAAACAAACGTCGAGCCGTTCGATGTCTATCGCGCGGTGCGCCGCCTCAACCCGTCGCCGTACATGTTCTTTTTTGATTTCGGACTCGTGGACGATGAACCGCTCTTCATTGTCGGATCGTCGCCTGAGATGTTTGTGCGTTTGGAGGGACGAACCGCTTCACTCCGCCCGATTGCTGGGACGCGCCCTCGTGGAGCCGACTCAACCGCCGACGCCGCGCTCGCGCAAGAGTTGCTCGCCGATCCCAAAGAACGCGCCGAACACGTGATGCTCGTTGATTTGGGTCGCAACGATCTCGGTCGCGTGTGTGAATATGGTACAGTCAAAGTGTCGGACTTTTTCACCGTTGAAAAATATTCGCATGTGATGCACATCGTCTCGCACGTGGAAGGAAAACTCAAACCCGATCTCACCGCGTTCGATCTGGTGCGCGCTTCATTCCCCGCAGGGACAGTCAGCGGCGCGCCGAAAGTTCGCGCATTGGAGATCATCTCCGAACTCGAACCCGACGCGCGCGGCGCATACGCGGGCATGGTCGGCTACTTCGGCTTCGACGGCAACATGGATACCTGTCTCGCCATCCGCACGATGGTCGGACGCGGCAACACGTTCAGCGTCCAAGCAGGCGCAGGCATCGTCGCGGATTCGGATCCATCCACTGAATTTCAAGAGACAGTGAATAAAGCGAGCGCGATGTTACGCGCCATCGAAATGGCGGAGACGAACACCTAAAGAAAGAGGAAAGAAGAAAGACACTTTCCTCAATAGACCTCTTTCCTCTTTCGTCTTTCTTCATCATTCATCCTTCATAATTCATCCTTGAAAGGAAACCACCATGACTAACTCAAAGCCCCGCTTATTAACTGGCGACCGCCCCACAGGACGCCTCCACCTCGGTCACTACGTCGGCTCGCTCGAAAACCGCGTGCGCCTGCAACATCAATACGAATCCTTCTTCATCATCGCGGACTTGCACACGCTGACCACCAAGCCTGAGCCGCAATACATCAAAGAGATTCCAACATTCATCCGCGAAACCGTGTTGGATTATCTCGCCGTCGGCATTGACCCCGATGTCAGCACGATCTTCGTCCAATCGGCGATTCCTGAAACGTATCAGTTGAATCTGCTCTTTGAAATGCTCGTCACCGTGCCGCGCCTCGAACGGATGCCCACCCTCAAAGACATGGCGCGCGACGCCAACATTGACTCGATGCCGTTCGGTCTGCTTGGCTATCCAGTTTTACAAGCAGTTGATATTTTGTTGCCACGCGCGCAAGTCGTCCCCGTCGGACGTGACAACCAATCGCACGTCGAACTCGCCCGCGAGATGGCGCGCAAATTTAATAATCTCTACGGCGAAGTCTTCCCCGAACCAGACTCCATCATCGGCGATGTTCCGCTTCTCGTCGGCACAGACGGACAAAGCAAGATGAGCAAGTCTGTTGGAAATGCGATTTATCTTTCCGATGACGCCGAAACCGTCAAACAAAAAGTGATGAACATGTACACCGACCCGAAACGCCTCCGCGCCACCGACCCAGGGACAGTCGAAGGCAACCCCGTCTTCATCTACCACGACGCGTTCAATCCCTCCAAAGCCGAAGTGGACGATCTCAAAGAGCGTTATCGCGCTGGCAAAGTCGGCGATGTGGAAGTCAAGCAGAAACTCGCCGCCGCCATCAACAACTTCCTCGAACCGATCCGCGAGAAACGCGCCTACTTCCTCGCGCATCCCATGATTCCCAACGACGTTCTCGCCAACGGAATCCGCCGAATGCAAGCCGAAGCCAAAGCCACGATGGAACTCGTCCGCGAGAAGACGGGATTGTCCTACTCGCTCGATCTGTTCGTTGATCAAGTGGATATCTTCGGAAATGAAGGATAACCGTCGAAGGTCACAAGTCAAATGTCGCAGGTCGCTTTTGACCTTCGACATTTGACCTTCGACTGATAAGGAATTCAACTATGCTAGTCCTAATTGACAACTACGACTCCTTCACCTACAACCTCGTCCAATACTTCGGCGAACTTGGCGCGGACATTCGCGTCTTCCGCAATGACCAGGTGACGATGAATCAACTCATCGCGCTCAATCCGAGTCACCTCGTCATCTCCCCAGGACCAGGCGAACCCATCAAAGACGACGGCATCTCCTCCGATGCGATCAAATATTTCGACGGAAAAATTCCCGTCCTCGGTGTCTGTCTCGGACATCAGGCCCTCGGAGCAGTCTTCGGCGGCAAAGTGGATCGCGCTCAACGTCTCATGCACGGCAAGACCTCCAAAGTGACTCACAACGGGCAGGGCATCTTCAAAGGCATCCCCTCGCCGTTTGAAGCGATGCGTTATCACTCGCTGATCGTGCATGATCCGATTCCCGCCGAACTCGAAGTCACCGCCATCACGCCCGAAGAAGAAATTATGGGACTCAAACACAAAGAGCATCAAACCTACGGCGTGCAATTCCATCCCGAATCGATTCTCACCGAACACGGCAAACAACTGCTGAGAAATTTTCTCGATCTAAATCCCGCGCCTGCCGCGACAGGAGAACCAGCCATGCTCAAACCATTTATTGCCAAGACAATCAATCGCGCCGACCTCACCGAGGCAGAAGCCGAAGATGCGATGAACATCATTATGACGGGTCAAGCCACACAAGCGCAGATCGGCGCGTATCTCGTCGCGCTCCGCATGAAAGGCGAGACGATTCCTGAAATCACTGGCTCCGTCCGCGCGATGCGCGCCAACGCGGTGAAAGTTAAACTCGATACAAAAGAATCCGTTTACGACATCGTCGGCACAGGCGGCGACGGCGCTCACACGTTCAACATCTCCACTGCGGCGGCGTTCGTCCTCGCTGGCGCTGGAAAAAAAGTCGCCAAGCATGGCAATCGCGCCGCGTCCTCGCAATGCGGAAGCGCGGATGTCCTCTCCGCCCTCGGCGTGAATCTCGATCTCACAGCCGAACAAGTCGCGCAAGCCATCGAGCAAATCGGCATCGGATTTATGTTCGCGCCCAAATTTCATCCCGCGATGAAACACGCCATCGGTCCGCGCAAAGAGATTGGTCAGCGCACCATTTTCAATATTCTTGGTCCGCTCACGAATCCCGCAGGCGCGCACATTCAACTCACGGGCGTCTTCGATCCAAAACTCACCGAGCCGCTCGCGCACGTCCTCAACGAACTCGGTTCCAAAGCCGCGCTCGTCATTCACGGCGCCAACGGTCTCGACGAACTCAACACCACGGGCGCGAATCGCGTTAGCCATCTCAAAAATAATTCTGTCGAAACGTATGATCTCAATCCCGCCGATCTCAATCTCGCGCCATCCACGATTCACGATCTGCGCGGCGGCGCTCCCGATGAATCAGCTGAGATGATGAAAGCGATTCTTTCCAATCAATTGCAAGGCGCGCGACGCGACGCGGTTCTCCTCAACGCCGCCGCCGCGCTCGCCGCCGAGTCGGGCGATTTCAAATCCGCGCTCGACGAAGCCCGCGCCTCGCTCGATAGCGGCAACGCGCTCAACAAACTCAACGCGCTGATTGAATTTACTCGGCAGTTTCAAACAATCCAATGAGCATCCTCGAAAAAATCATCGAACACAAAAAGATGGAGATAGCGGCGCTCGACGCCTCAGCCTTACGCCGCGCCGCCGACTCTGCTCCTCCGCCTCGAGATTTCCTCGCCGCACTAAAGCGCCGCCGCTTCTCTCCCCGCCCCAGCCTGATCGCCGAACTCAAACGCGCCTCGCCCTCCAAGGGACTCCTTGCCCCGCACCTCGACCTCCTCCAAGTGGCAGACCTCTACACCCAAAACGGCGCATCTGCCATCTCTGTCCTCACCGATGAAAAATTCTTCATGGGAAGTCTCTCAACCCTACGAGAACTCCGCGCTCGAAACTTGAAACTTGAAACTTCGCACGTGACACCTCTCTTGAGAAAAGACTTCATCCTCCACGAATCCCAACTCTACGAATCAAGAGTCAACGGCGCTGACGCCATCCTCCTCATCGCCGCCGCATTGACGGATAATGTTCTCTTCGTCGATTTGCACGCTTGCGCCTTGAATTTAGGATTAACTGCCTTAGTCGAAGTCCACGACGAAGCCGAAACCGAACGCGCTTTGAAGATTCCAAACATCCAACTCATCGGCATCAACAACCGCAACCTCGCCACGTTCGATGTGTCGCTCGAAACAACAGAATGTTTGCGCCCAATGATTCCCCCCGAAATCGCCGTCGTCACCGAGTCTGGAATTTTCACCGCTGATGATGTTGACCGCTTAGCAAAAGCCAACGTAGATGCAATCCTCGTCGGCGAAGCGTTGGTGACAGCGGATGATATTCCTGCCAAAGTACGTGAACTTTCAGGAGCAATCCCCTAACCACCATGTCGTTGCGAGGGCGCTCTTGTTCTTCGCCCGAAGCAATCTCCTGTTTATGGAAGCATTTTGATAACCAGTTTTCACTACTGGCGAGGAGATTGCTTCGTCGGGCTAACGCCCTCCTCGCAACGACATGATATGGAGTGTATTTATGGCAGTCGGCAAACAATATTGCGTTTATATCATGACCAATGCGCATCATACAGTTTTATATACTGGCGTAACGAACAATCTGGCGCGCAGAGTTTACGAACATAAGAACGGCTTGGGAAGCGTTTTTGTCAAAAAATACAATGTTCATAAGTTGGTCTATTATGAAATCGGCAACGACATCAATGCGACCATTGTAAGAGAGAAACAAATCAAAGGCGGTTCGCGCAAAAAGAAACTTGATTTGATAAATAGCATGAATCCTGAGTGGAAAGATTTGTATGAGGAAATATCCTGAAAACCATGTCGTTGCGAGGGCGCTCTTGTTCTTTGCCCGAAGCAATCTCCTGTTAATTTGAGAACCTCTGTAACCTGAGATTAACCACATGCGAGGAGATTGCTTCGTCGGGAAGAGCGCCCTCCTCGCAAAGACATGCGGTTTATGAGGAGATTGCTTCGTCGCTCCGCTCCTCGCAACGACATGAGTGAGAAAATATGACCAAAATCAAAATCTGCGGAATCAAAACCTTGAATGACGCCCTCGCCGCCATTGACGCAGGCGCGGATTATTTGGGATTCAACTTCTATCCCAAAAGTCCACGCTTCGTTGAAAAACAAACTTGCGCAGAGATAACTGCCGTTGTGAAGAGTAAACATCCGCAAATCAAACTTGTTGGCGTATTTGTCAATTCGTCGGTTGAAGATGTGAAAGATATTCTCGCCGTCTGCTCGCTTGATCTGGCTCAACTTCACGGTGACGAAACATCTGAGATGCTGAAAGCCTTTGACGGCAAAGCATTCAAAGCATTTCGTGGAATCCCTGAAAACACAAACGTTTTTGCAAGAGATGAGTCGCCTGCATTTTTATTGGACGCTTCTGTCAAAGGAGTTTACGGCGGGAGCGGAGTCACTGCCGATTGGGACGGCGCGGCAGAGTTAGCGAAGAATTATCCGTTGTTGCTGGCGGGCGGACTCACTCCCGATAACGTCGCGCAGGCGGTGAGCCGAGTCAAACCCTGGGGTGTGGATGTGGCTTCGGGGGTCGAATCAGCCCCAGGTCAGAAAGATGCGAGAAAGATGGTTGAGTTTGTGAAGGAAGTCAGAGGAGTCGAGAATTAGAGAATTGCACAGCGCTACTAATTCTCCAATTCTCCCAATTCTCTAAAGGATGAATCCATGACATTACTACCCACAAAATTTGGAAAGTATGGCGGACAGTTCGTCCCCGAAACATTGATGCCTGCGTTGATCGAGTTGGAAGAGGCGTTCGTGTCGGCGAGGGCAGACGTTGAATTTCAAAACGAGTTCAACAAATTGATGGCGTCGTTCGTGGGGCGACCGACACCGTTGACGTATGCAAAACGATTGTCGGAAAAATTGGGCGGCGCGCAAATTTATTTGAAGCGCGAAGATTTGGCGCACACAGGCGCGCATAAAATTAATAACGCGTTGGGACAGGCATTGCTCGTGAAGCGGATGGGGAAGCGGCGCATCGTGGCGGAAACGGGCGCGGGACAGCATGGAGTCGCGTCGGCAACTGTCGCGGCGTTGTTGGGACTCGAATGTGTGGTGTACATGGGCGTTGTGGATATCGCGCGACAAGAGCCAAATGTATTTCGTATGAAATTATTGGGCGCAGAAGTGAGACCTGTAAATTCTGGAACGAAAACGTTGAAAGACGCGATCAACGAAGCGATTCGCGATTGGGTGACGAATGTTCGTGATACACATTATTTGCTTGGCTCCGCATTGGGACCGCATCCGTACCCGACGATTGTGCATGAGTTTCAATCCGTGATTGGAACAGAGGCGCGTGAACAAATTATGCTTGAAGTTGGAAGATTGCCAGATACTGTGATTGCGTGCGTGGGCGGCGGATCAAATGCGATTGGAGTCTTCAGCGGGTTTGTCGCAGATGATGAGGTTGAATTGATTGGCGTCGAAGCGGGCGGAAGCGGAATCGAAACTGGCAAACACGCGGCGCGTTTTGGCGACCCATCGAAGGGACGAGTCGGAGTCATTCATGGAACGCGGACGTATGTCTTGCAGGATGAAGACGGGCAGATTGCGGAGACACATTCCGTCTCAGCGGGGTTGGATTACGCGGCGGTCGGACCAGAACACGCATTGATGAGAGACAACGAACGGGCGTTTTACACGTCAGCAACAGATGAAGAAGCGTTGAACGCGTTTCAAACATTGTGTCACACGGAGGGAATCATCCCCGCGCTGGAGTCGTCCCACGCGGTGGCGGAGGTGATTAAGAGAGCGCCGAGGATGAGGACGGATCAGGTGATTCTAGTTAACTTATCTGGGCGTGGCGATAAAGACTTGAGCACAGTGATACAAGAAATTGGCGTTTGAAAAGTTGATACAATCCCTGCTTGTTGGCAGAAAAAATAATCAATGGAGAAACAAACAATGGAGATGATTTTACAGACTCTTCAAGCAGTTGGATATTTGACGTTGCTAATTATCCTGATCGTTTTTTGGGGGCAGGTGCTTCGTCGGCGCGAGCCGCGCAATTTTTGGATATTTTTCGCGCTGGCATGGACGATGAATCTGCTTGGCAACCTTGCGTGGATCGCCCACGACCTTGCCACAGGCGCGGCGCTGTCCACATTTTCTTTTGTGGACGCGTTTTATATTATCCGTTATGTGTTAATTGGACTCGCGCTGTGGTTGTATCCAACGTCATTAACTCAAAAGGCTTGGAAGCGGATCGGCTCAGCCGCCCTGATAACTGCCGCGCTGGTGTGGGCTTTTTATTTCCGTTCAGCGATGACAACCAACGGCGGAGACTGGATCAGTTTTTTTGGCTTGGCTCTCTATCCGATATTGGATGTCGCTTTGATTGTCATTGCCTGGCAACGAGCGCGCGTCTCACGCGAGACCTTTTGGCATAGAACCGCTTTGTTCTTATTTTGCGCCGTGACAAGCTACGGCATTGCCAACACGCTCAACCTCACAGAATATGTTTTTCCGCCATTATCGGGCGGAATTCTGCCGAATGTATTTTGGATTCTGACCGACGTATTCTTGTTAATCATGGCGCTGGGCGCGAGTTCAAAAGAGAAAGAGATTAGAGAGTAGAGATTGGCGGTCGAGTAGCGACGAACGGCGTGAGGAGCGTATCGAGACCACCACGCCGTAAAGAAATTCTTGTAACAAAAATTGCTTTTGAATACCTTTGGTCTCGATACGTCCCACGACGAGCATCGCGGGGCTACTCGACCAACGAATATGGATGAATAAAATAATGAACCGAATCGAAATCGCCTTTAAGAACAAACCCATCTTCATGCCCTACTTCCCCTTGGGCTACCCTGACTTGGACACGTCCATTGATGTGATTGAAGCCTTAGCAAACAGCGGCGCGGACTTGATCGAGGTGGGATTGTCCTTCTCCGATCCGCTCGCGGATGGACCTGTGATTCAGCGCGCCACACAAATTGCGCTGGAAAAAGGAATCACGGTCAAGAAATCGCTCGAAGCCGTGAAGGAATTGCGAAGCCGTGGAGTAGACATCCCGCTGATTCTGATGGGTTACTACAATCCCATGCTGGCGTATGGACTGGAGAAATTTGTCCGTGACGCGGCAGAGGTGGGCGCGGATGGATTCATCATCCCTGATTTGCCGATGGAGGAGGCGGAGGAATTTATGTCCGTTGTAGGGGCGGACGGCCGTCCGCCCCTACCGTTGATTCCTATGCTCGCGCCAACATCTTCCCCCGAACGCATGGAAATGATCGCTCGAAATGCAAAAGGGTTTATTTATCTAGTTTCAGTGACAGGCGTGACGGGGGAACGCAAGTCTATTTCTGATGGACTCGGCGAGTTGATTGCTCGCGTGCGTCAGCATACGTCCGCGCCTGTGTGTGTGGGGTTTGGAATCAGCACGCCCGAGCAAGCGCAAGAAGTTGGGAAGATGGCGGATGGAGTTATTGTTGGAACGGCGTGCGTGAAGACGATTGGAGGGAGTGAAAAGCC
>CASGHD010000225.1 GCA_949319575.1 uncultured Anaerolineales bacterium
ATCGCGCCAAGTGATGCAGAGACTCCACGACCTCACCGCGTTGGTGGAGCAAATTTCAATTGACGAAGCCTTCCTCGATATTTCAGATATTCGCGAAGGATACCAACGCATCGCCCGCGGACTTCAGACTCGCATCCGCGATGAGTTGCATCTCCCCTGCTCGATCGGGATCGCCTCGAACAAACTTGTGGCGAAGATCGCCACCGAAGTTGGGAAAGCCTTCGCGCTGAGCGGAGGGTCGAATGCAAGTGGAGACCCGAAGACGAAGCGTGAGATCGGTCCGCCCAACGCGGTGACAGTTGTCCCGTCGGGAGAGGAAGCGGCGTTTTTGAATCCATTGCCTGCGGATATTTTATGGGGAGTCGGTCCGAAAACATCCAAACGACTGGCAGAGTTGGGCATCCACACGATTGGCGATATTGCGAAGTGGCCCGAGAATGAATTGATCCGTTTGTTCGGCGAGAACGGGCGCGACCTTGCACATCACGCAAAGGGAATTGATAATCGTCCCGTCGTCACCGAGCGCGAAACGAAATCAATCAGTCAGGAGATCACGTTTTCGCGCGATGTGCGCGATGACAAATTGCTGGAGAAAACTGTGCGCGAGCAATCGGCGGAGGTGGCGCGGCAGTTGCGAAAAAATGAACTGGCTGGCTCGACGATCAAGTTGAAAATCCGCTGGCCCGATTTCACCACGTTGACGCGGCAAAAAACATTGGGCTATCGAACCGATCAGGAAGATGAAATTGCAAAAGCTGCGCTGGAGTTATTGAGGTCCGTTCGCAAGCCGAATCAATTTGTGCGACTCATCGGCGTCGGCGTGAGCGGACTCGGCGCGCCGATTCGCCAGCTCGGGTTATGGGATGTAGATAGCGAAAAATCACGAAAGTTGCAAGAGGCGGTGGATGTATTGAAAGAGAAATATGGCAGTGAAGTTATTTATAAGGGAGAGCAAGAAGTAGACAGGTAAACAGGTAGACAGGTAAATAACGTAAACAGGTAGACAAGTAAACACGTAGACAAGGAGAATGTCATGAAAACTCTTGATCTGAAAAAGGATTTGAAATATTTGTACGCGCCTTCTGCGAAGAAAGCAGAAATCGTGAACGTGCCGCGCTTACAATTCGCGATGATTGATGGCATCATCGAAAAAGGAAAAGAACCAGGCAACTCACCCATCTTCGCGGAAGCGACGCAAGCCTTGTATAGCATTTCATACACGCTCAAGTTCATGCTCAAGAAACGCAAGACAAACGCGATTGACTACCCCGTGATGGCATTGGAAGGGTTGTGGGGTGTGCAAGATAAAATGGTTGACGTTGCAAAGAAGGACAACTGGACATACACTTTGATTATCCTGCAACCCGATGTCATCACGAAAGATATTTTTGCAGAAGGCATGGAACAAGTCCGCAAGAAGAAAGGTGACTCGCCTATTTTGTCCAAGTTGCGGCTGAGTCATTTTGAAGAAGGCGTATGCGTGCAAATGATGCACATCGGACCATACGCCACCGAACCCGTCACCATCGAAATCATGCGCGCCTTCGCCGCCGAAAACGGCTACCGCGATAATGTTGGATCCAACGGCTTACACCACGAAATCTATCTCGGCGATCCGCGCAAAGCCAAGCCTGAGAAGTTGAAGACGGTGGTTCGTCATCCATTGAAGAAAATCTAAAACCTTGAACCGCGAAGCGCGCTAAGACCGCGAAGGAAAAATAAAGCCTTAGCGCTCTTCGCGTTCTTAGCGGTGAGAAAAATGAATTGCTATTACCACCTCGATAAACCCGCCATTGGACTGTGCAAATACTGCCAGCGCGGACTCTGCTCCGATTGCGCCGCTCATGCAGGGGATTCGCTCGCATGTAAGAATCTACACGAGGAACAAGTCCGCGCGATGGAGGCGTTGATGCAGAGGAACATTCTGCAATCGAAGCGCGTCGGCTCGGATTATTTGCGAAACACTATTTTTTATGGCGTTGTTGGAATTCTGTTCATCGCATTCGGCATCTCCCAACTCAATTGGCTGGGATTGCAAGCGGTGGTTTATGTGATGATCGGTCTGGCTTTACTCTGGGCGGCGATCGCGAATTATTTGGAGAGTAGGAAGTACAAGTAGACAAGTACACACGGAAACACGTACACAGGTTCCCTGTGTACGTGGCTACCTGTCTACTTGTGTACTGCGCTCGCAACCCCCGCAACCTCTCACCCCCTTGTACGTATGCCTCCCTAGAAATCAACGAAAGGAGTGCAGACATGAACACCAATTACAAAGCATTAACCCGTAGTACATCCAACCGCATGATCGCGGGCGTGTGCGCGGGCTTGGGCGAATACCTCGGCATTGACCCGACCATCGTCCGCTTGTTGACCGTGCTGGCGTTTTTCACAGGCTTCGGCGGAATCGTGCTGGTCTACCTGATCATGGCGCTGGTTGTCCCTGAGCAGGCGCAAGTAACTCAGTAAGTTCGGTTATAGGTTGGCAGGTTGGAAAGTTTGAAGGTTCCAGCCTGCCAATTTTTTTATTTCCAAACAAGAGTAAAATAGGGACATGACACGAAAAGTTCCCGCCCGCATCAGGAAACTGATGAAGGAACTCAAGGAAGGACTTGTCCAAATCTACGGCGACAAGTTGAAAGCCGTCTATCTCTACGGTTCCTACGCGCGCGGGGATTATCGCGAAGGCTCGGATGTGGATGTGATGATTTTATTGAATAAATACAATAAAACGTATTGGGATGAAATCGAGCGGACGAGCGAGCTAATTTCTAATATTTCCCTCGAATACAATGCCCATGTCAGCAGAATCTTAATGACAGAAGAAAAATGGAAGCGCTCCGATACGCCCTTATTAAGAAATATTCATCGTGAGGGACAACCTGCATGAATGAACGTACAAGTAAATTTCTAGACAAAGCCTTGGATGCCATCGAAGTCGCGGAGCGCATACTCGACATGAACAAACCAGAATTTGCGGCTTGACGCGCTTACTATGCCATGTTTTACGTGGCTGAGGCTTTACTCTCAGAAAAGGGTTTGGAGTTCAGTTCACATGGACAGGTGATTGGGGCATACGGCTTGCATTTTGCGAAGACTAAAGAGCTTGATCCGAAATTCCATCGCTGGCTTGTAGATGGCTTTGATGTACGCGTGACAGGCGATTACAACATAGATGAAAATGTCAGCTCACAAATTGTGGTGAACTTAATCAACCAAGCCCGCGAATTTCTCGAAGCCGCGCGGGAGTATTTGGAAAAGAAATCGCGGGGCTAAAGCCGCCCGCTCAGCGCATGGAAGCCCCTTCGGGGCTGGCGCAACCAGTCCGCTTGAGCGGACTTTCATGAACTGAGGCAGGGATTTATCCCGCCGAACCCCACCCACCAAAAAGACCAGGTTGAGATGGCTGGTCTTTTTGGTTCATAATTTATCAAAATATGTTTTCAGCTTTGCCGCCATTAACTTACGGCGCTCTTGCAGGAACATATCATAGTTGTCAGCCAACCCATCAAAAATTTCTTGTGGGATGGCGTGAGCAGATAAATTTTCCTTGAGTTCATCCATGTTCACAATCCCGCCATATCGCTTTTTGCCTTTCTGACATTGCACCTTCAATTCAGCAAAATAAACTTTAGGCGCTTTTGCGCCAATTGCAATATTAATCTCGCTTTGTGCTAAAGCATAATTAGCAATTTGGTTGTATTGACCGCGCTGTAATCCTTGTTCTTTGAGATATTTACGTGGAAATAAATGGTGTACGTCTGAGCGGTTTAACAACAAATCATGAACAGTAATATCGCGTGAAAGAAACCCCTTGTCTTTGAGTTTAACTTGAGCCGCTTGATAGACCAAAAAATATGGACTAACAATAGATGACGTTTCAAGTTGTTGTGGTAGTAGTGATGTCCAAAAACTTTCTGAAAGTTCAGCGGCAATTACCGAAGGAACATATTTTGCTACCCCATGTGCTTCAATTTGACGAATGTCCTGGTCAAATTCCGATTCGGGTGTACCAGAGTAACGTCCTGTGAGCATGGTCATAACAAACCATTGTCGTACAAGATGCTCAATGTCGTCAGAGGGAACACCTTCGGCTTTTGCTCGCAAATAAAGGATGTAAGCAAAATTGACTGTATTTTTACCGCCAATAAGTCCCCGTGTAACAAAACCAGCCGAACGCAAAATCATGAACAAACGGTCATGGTGTGTCTTGTTCATAAATGTGATAATTCCATTTTTAAGCCGCTCAAAGGATTCTTTGGCTATTGCTTCTTCATATTGTTTCGTTTCAAAATTACGCCCAGAAAGCAACGCGACCAAATCTTGTAATTTCCCACGCCCGAATTCAGAGGTAAATGCAACACGTAACATGTCTGTATAAGAGGGGTCATAAATATCGTCATTTACATCTTTGAGCCATGCCATTTTTGAGAAAAATTCAGAGCGAGCAAATTCAGCATCGCCTTTTTCGATACGCCCATAGAATTCTGGAGCAACAGCCAAGTGACAAAAATAATCGATTGCCTTTCGCAGCATATTGCCACCATAGGTTTCATTGGCGGCAATTTTGGACATAGCAAAATCTGCCTGACTGAGTTCGGCGCCTGCCGAATTCACGCGAATAAAGATTTCAGTAACCGTTTCGATGTCTAGAACCTCATCAAGTTCGATAACTCCTACGTGGTTGTTTATTATCTTTCGCAAGCGTTCCAGCGTTCCAAATAAATCGTCTTCATCCACTCCTGAGTTTGCAACGCAGTATGATTTCGTGATTTGAAGTAATTTGGCAGTTGGTGAAAATAAATCAGCAAGGTCAGGGAGCCAAGCTACATCCTTATCAATAGCTGGATTCGCAACTTGAAATACTTCTTCTTTCGGGTTGAAGGCAATACGTATTCGTACCGTTTCGTAATCTTTGGTCAGTACCTCCCGCCCAAGCAATGCCGCCATTAAAGCAGTGACTCGCTGTTGTCCATCAATTAAAATACGTTTTCCAGCTGAAAGCGTTCCATCTTTGAGTTTGACTGTAGGATTGCGCCAAACAATGAGATAGCCTATTGGATATCCATGATATAGTGAATCAAGTAAATTACGAACTTTTGTAGCATCCCACACAAACGGACGTTGAATTTCTGGAATGGCGATTTCACCTGATTTAACCCAGGTGAGCAACGTGTCAATCGGATGAGGTGTAACAGTGTATCGTTGAGTGGTCATGGGTAATCCCTCGTCAGGAGTTTTCTTTGTATTTTACTCCTATAAAGAGATCGAATGTACACGATACATACGACGAAAAAATATCCGCCCATCTACCTCGCCAGCGAAATAAACACATCCTCCAGCGTCGGCTCCCCCACGACAACATCGCGCACATTCACATTCCCACGCTTCAACTCCCTCAACAAATCCTCTTTCTTCTTTCCTCTTTCCACAATCGTCCTCAAATGATCGCCAGCCAGCGAAACACTTAGCACACCCTCCACATCGGGCAAGACTGTCAAACCAACTTCCAACGGATCGGCATACACTTCCCACACGTCGCCCGCGATGATATTCTTCTTCAAATTCGACGGCGTATCCATTGCCAGCAATTTTCCATCGCGCATGATGCCGACGCGTTCGCAGTATTCGGCTTCGTCCATGTAGTGCGTGGTGACGAGAATCGTTACACCGCTTTCGGCGAGTTCGTAGATCAGATCCCAGAAGGCGCGGCGCGCGGTGGGGTCAACGCCAGATGTCGGTTCATCGAGGAATAATAATTTCGGTTCATGCACTAACGCGATTCCCAACGCGAGTCGTTGACGCCAGCCCGCCGACAAAGAACGCGTCAGCGTGGAGTCGTGTCCACGCAGGCCCACCAGTTCCAACGTCCGCGTGATGCGGGCTTTGTCGGTGATCCCATACACGCCGCCGTAAAACGTCAAATTTTCCAGCGCTGTCAGGTCGTCGTAAATCGCAAACTTTTGCGACATGTATCCCGCGCGCGCCCGCACCTCTTCGCTTTGTTTGAACGCGTCGAATCCCAGCACGGTCGCGTTGCCGTCGCTCGGCTCAAGCAAACCCAGCAACATGCGGATGGTCGTCGTCTTGCCCGAACCGTTCGGACCGAGATAGCCGACCACTTCGCCCGCGCTCACTTCAAAGTTGACGTGATCCACCGCGACGAAATCTCCGAAGCGGCGCGTGAGATTTTCAACCTTGATAACTGCATCACTCATGATTCGACTCCGACAGCGCGATGAAGACATCTTCGAGCACGGGATTCACAACACGGAGTTCATCCACAGCGCCGCCCTCGCTTCTTATCTTGGCCTTCAACCTGCTCAGCACACCTTGAGCCTTATCCACGCCGACGCGTATGTGCAGACGATCACCAAACGCCTGCACATCTTCCACATCTTCATCTTCGCGCGCGACATGACGAAGAAGTTTCAACGGCGAGCCGCGCAATTCAAGCACACGATTATTCAGCCGCGCGCGCAAATTGGACGGCGTATCTTCCGCGATGATTTTTCCTGCCTTCATAAATCCAACTCGATGACATCTAGAAGCCTCATCCATATAAGGAGTGCTGATTAATACAGAGACGCCTTCTTCAACTTCGGAAATTTCCGAACTGCAAAGCGCGCTAAGATCGCTAAGATTCTGTTTTTCCACTTCGGCTTTGCTCAGTGCAGGCTTCGCGCTCTTTGCGCTCTTAGCGGTTAATTTTTCGGGCTGCGAAACGAGTTTGATGACAAGTTGCCAAAAGTCTTGACGTGTCACAGGGTCAACACCAGTGGTTGGTTCATCGAGAAGAAGAACTCTTGGTTTTGTTACCAATGCCGACGCCAATCCCAATTTTTGTTTCATGCCGCCAGAGAGTTGACCCGCACGGCGGTCTTTGAATCGTTCGAGACCGACGAATTCGAGAATCTCATTGCAACGCGGGAGCCACTCGTTTGATTTCAGTCCACGCACTTCGGCGAAGAAGCGGATATTTTCGAGAACGGTCAAATCTTCGTACATTGAAAATCGTTGCGAGAGGTAACCGAATTGCGCGCGCGCATCTTCGGTTTGCTTGTTGATGTCGAAGCCGCAAATGTTTGCCTCACCCGCATCCATTTTGAGAGCGCCGACGAGCAGACGCATCGTGGTCGTCTTCCCCGCGCCATCAGAGCCGACGAGTCCATAGATTTCGCCTGCTTTAATTTGCAGAGAAACATCGTCCACGGCATGAACATTGCCGAAGGATTTTTTGAGGTTGGAGGCGGAAACAAGAAGGTTATTCATTATTGGGTTGAAATTCATCTGGTCGAAAGTCGAAGGTCGAAAGTCAGGCGAACATTAAACTTCGTAGTCTGCTTCGTCATCGGAAATGCGACGCTTTCGCGGGTTGGCTTCCAGATAAGCAATGAACTTTGCGGTTTGACGCGCGCAAGTCTCAGCCAAAGAATATGCTTCTTTGAACTGTCCCTCAGCGATATAGGTCTGATCGAGCGCCACGTACAATTGCGCCCGCGCTTCGCCAGCCGAGGCTCTTGCCATTCCAAGATAATTGATGAACTGGATATCGGTGCGACTCTCAAATCCTTCAGCAATATTGCTCATCACAGAAACACTCGCACGTCGAATTTGATCGCGCAAGCCAAAATCCCGATTAAAACCTGCCTGATTGCCAAAAGCATAAATCAAATTGGTCAACTGTCTTGCGGTCTTCCAAGCCTCAATCTCTTCAAAACGAGTAATACCAGCCATTTTATTTTTCTCCTTTTGGCATAAATTTTGACTTACAACACTTGACCTTCGACCTTTGACCTTTGACCTTCGACTTTATTTAAACACCACATCCGCTGGCATGCCGATTTTCAATTTACCTTCGGAGTCAGTCACTTTCAACTTGATGGCATAGACCGTTGAACTGCGTCCTTCCACGGTTTGCACATTGCGCGGGGTGAATTCGGCTTGGTCGGCGATGTGGACGACTTCGGCGGTGAAGGTTAGGTCGGGGAAAGAGTCAACGGTGACGGTGGCTTGTTGCCCAAGCGAGATGTTGCCGTATTGGTCTTCGGGGACGTAGACGGTGATGGTCAAATCGTTGAGGTTTGCCATGGTCAACGCGACCGCGCCAGGTTGGACGAATTCGCCAGGTTCGATGTTGCGCGTGAGGATGATTCCATCCATGGGGGCATAGACGGTGAGTTTGGCGATTTGCGTGTCAATCAGATCAAGATTGGCTTGCGCGGTATTGACGGCGGCTTGCGCCTGTTCCATGGCGGACTTGGCTTGTTCGAGAACTTTGCTCGCGGTGATTACTTGCGGCGACTCTGCGCCTGTTTGCAGAGAGCGCAAGTTATCAACAGCGGTATCGTAAATTTCCTGTGCGATGGCAACTTTCGCGCGCGCTTCGAGTACATCCGTTGCGCCGTCTGTGGATAAAGCATCATCATACGCGGTTTGCGCGTCGTCTAACGCGAGTTCGGCGTCATCAAGGACGATCTGCGCCGCGTTGCGTAAGTCCGCGCTGTCGGATGCGCCCGAAGTTTTATCGTACACGGCTTTTGCATTTTGATATGCAATGCGCGCTTGCGAGAGAGTCGTTT
>CASGHD010000226.1 GCA_949319575.1 uncultured Anaerolineales bacterium
CCTCATCCCCAGCCCTTCTCCCTGAGGGAGAAGGGAGTCTTGTTTCATAAATTTGCCATTCGCCTGTTTTGTTCCATGCGAAGGCTATCTTGTTGTGTGAGGAAATGTCGAAGAGGGAGTCAACGTGTGGGACGCGGAGGAGGTCGGCGAGGTTGAGCATGGGGTGGAGGGACAGGTATACACGTATACAAGTAGACAGGTACACAGGCGAGGCGCAATTACATGTTTACATGTGTACTTGTTTCCTTGTCTACGTTCTCCAGCGCGGGCAACGCGTCCATGCCAGCCTGCTGGGCGAGGACGAGCATGAAGGCGTGGAGCGCTTTTTCTTTAGCCTCATCAAGCGTCGGCTTGGAGTAGGAAGCGAGCAGTTTATCCACGATCACTTTCGCGCGGGCGAAGGTGTCCAATGAGCCAGCCTCTTTCCAGTTGCGCATCGAGTCGCGGTCAATGACGTTGCTGGGCAGGTGCTGTTCTTTGCGGAAGAGTTGCATCGTGATCCGCTGTTTGAGAAAATCGCCGCCTTTGAAATTGATGTTGTCATCATAAAAGCCAGTGGCGAGCGTTTCGGTGTGGAGTTGCACGCCAGCGATCATGCGCTTTGCCATGGCGATGCCTTCCGCGTCAATGACAAGTTTTTCGGCGGAGTGGCATGAGAGAAAATCCAACATGCCCGAGCCTGAGATCATGTTGATGCCGCTGAGCGCGCCGATCATGGCTGTGATGCCGCTTTCGAGTCCCGCTTGCGCGTCTACGAGTTTTGAATCGGTCGCGCCGAGATAGGTGTGCGTTGGCATGTTCAGCGATTTGGCGACTTGCGCGTACGAACAATCGAGCATCGCTGTTTCGACCGCGCCCATGGGGGTCGCGCCTTTTTTCATGTCGAAGATGCACGCCGCGCCGCCCCAAACGATGGGTGAACCCGCTTTGGCGAGTTGATGAATCGTGATGCCCGCGAGACATTCCGCGGTGTGTTGCGTGACCGCGCCAAGCAAAGTGACGGGCGCCGCCGCGCCTGCAAGCGGGACAGAAACGATTTCAGCAGGGATGCCCGCGCGCGCCAACGCGATGAGATTGCCCGACGCGAAGTTGCTCCAAATGAGAGGCGGGGCGGGGCAGACGTCGAAGATGGCGCGCGGTTTTTCGCGTGCGGCGTCATGTCCGCCTGCGAGGATGGCAAGCATGTCAATCATCTCGGCGACGGTTTTGTTTGTGAACGCGCCCGTGACGATGGGTTTCTTTGAATACAGCAACGCGAGATACAGGCGATACGAATCCTGAATTTGTTGCGGCACATCATGGCAGACTACCGCCGTAGATTGCGCGTCGTATTGCGGCAGTTGTTCCGCGACCTTGATCAGTTTGAGAAGGTGTTGAGATTCGGTGGTGTCATGCTCCAACGTTTCAGGGTTGAGCATGGCAATGCCCGAGGAACCTGGGTCAAAGTGAACCGCGTCGCCGCCGTATTTGACGACGGGATTGCCATCGTAGTCGTAGAGATAAAATTCGCGCGGCACGGACTCAAGCGCCTTGCGAACAATCTGTTCGGGGATGTGAACGACGTTCGTTTCCGCATCCACTTGCGCGCCAGCAGAGGCGAGAAGTTCGCGCGCTTCGTCGTTGTTGACCTTGACGCCGGGCTTCAACAGGAGTTGATAGGCTTCATCCAGAATGCGTTCGATGATGTCTTCGGTGAGGAGGATAAGTTTGGGTTGCATGGGAACCTCCAAAATAATTAACCGCGAAGCGCGCTAAGGTCGCTAAGAAAACCTTTAAACCTTTGCGTTCTTCGCGCTCTTAGCGGTAAAAAGTTTTATTCTTTGCCAAGCAATCGTTTTGCCAATTGCACCGCGCCGACCGCGTCTTCCGATGTTCCATCGGCTTTGATTTTCTCCGCCCAGTCTTTTGTAATCGGCGCACCGCCCACCATCACTTTGATGCGCGGACGCAATCCCTCTTTATCGAGTTCTTCGATCACCTCACGCTGACGGATCATCGTCGTTGTCAGCAACGCGCTCATGCCGATAAGCTGCGCGTCAATTTCGATGGCTTTGCCGATGATCTTTTCGGCGGGCTGGTCCACGCCCAAGTCGGTCACTTCAAAACCAGACGCGGAGAGCATCGTGCCGACGAGCGTCTTGCCGATCTCGTGAATGTCGCCTTCGACGGTGGCGAGGACGACTCGCCCCATCACCTCGCGGGCTTCGCCGAGTTTGAGTAGTTCAGGTTCCAGCACAGCAACGGCGGCTTTCATCGCTTCGCCCGCCATCACTAACTCAGGCAAAAAAGCCTCACCTAAACCGAACTGGTCGCCAATGTAATTGACGCCGACCACGAATCCTTTGGTGATCGTATCGAGCGGGTGCATGTTCAACTCGATGGATTTTTGCGCGAGTTCAATCGCAATCTCTTTTTCGCCTTCGATGATGCTCTGCGCCATTTGTTTATAAAGTTCTTCCGACATAATTTCTCCTTGATATGATTCAAAAAATCTTTTTTACCGCTAAGAGCGCGAAGGTCGCTAAGTTTTATTTTTTCTTTGCGTTCTCAGCGCGCTTCGCGGTTCAATTATTTCCGTAACAACGATAATACTTGTTCCTCTTTTTCGCGCAACAACTCCGCAGGCACGGGATGCTCGAGATATTTCTCCAACCACTTGCCCGATTCCATCACGTGTTCGACAGAATGTAACGCGGCTTTCAAGCCGTCGCGTTTTTTGAGCGCGTTGACGATCAGCGTGTGTTCATCGTGCATGTCGCTCATGCTTCCCGCCAGAATTTCAGGCTTGCGGAAGATCGCTTCGTACAGAATCCAATCGGGGAAGGCGTTGGCGACGACGGCATACAACTTGATCAGCAAATCGTTCTTCGTTATTTCAGCGATGGCGGAATGGAACTCGCGGCTCAACTTCCGCGCCATGGACATTTCCTTCAACGAGTCGTGTTTCTTCATCTCGACAATCGTTCGTTCCAAACCCGCGACCTGACTCGGCGTTATGTGCTTTGCCGCCTCCTGAGCGATGACCACTTCGAGCGCCAGCCTCAAGCCGTACGCCTCGACGACATCCTTCATCACGATCTCGCGCACGCGGACGCCGCGATACGGCACGCGTTCCGCCAGCCCCGACGACACGAGCAGATCGAGTCCCTCGCGGACGGGGGTCATGCTCACGCCGAGTTGTGTGGCGATCTCATCCTGCCGCAACCATTCGCCAGGCTTGTACTTGCCCGAGACGATCTTGTCGTGCAGGACGTTGAAGATGTCCTCTTTGAGCGGGCGTTTCTGAATGAACTCGTTTTCTTCAATGACAGGGGAACGGCTAGCCATCTGCCTCCTTCAGGTAGTGGGTGGGCAGATTATAAATTATATATAATTTTGTGTACAGGAAGATTTGCGAGGAGGGAGGTTACAAAACGCTTATGCTATCCCTACCGATATACCTCGCGGCGATGTTTGATCCGATACACTGTGACAAGTTGCATCTTGTCGTCAATCTCGTATAAAACGCGATAAACCCCAATCCGCATAGAATAACCCACGTCGCCTTTCAATTTTTTTGAATCGGTCGGACGCGGGTTTTGTTCGAGCAGGTCAATGTGCTTGGAGATCAGTCGGGCATAGTCGGAAGGGATATCTTTGAAATCCTTGTTTGCCTGACGGCGAAGTTCGATTTTGTACACGTTATTCCCCCAAATCCAAATCCTTTTTTGCGATGTCCCAGTGAATGGTCTCTTCTTGAACCATCTTTGCCTGTTTCATTTCTTCGGCGTCCTCAAGGTCTTCTAACATCGAGACAATTTCCTCCCAAACATCCAAATCCACCATAACGGCGGATTTCTGTCCTCTGGGGTTGACTACGAATCGTACGGTTTCCAAAATCTCTGCGATTGTCATATTTCACCTTGTGAATTCAATGCAGGCTTGAATATCTTCGAGTCTCAAGCCTTTGTATTCATTGATAATTTCCTGCGCGCTTTGTCCATGTGCGAGTAAATTCAAGATGAACTCCACCGTCAGGCGCGTTCCATGAACAACAGGTTTACCTGTCATAATGGCAGGGTTCAGACTGATACGTTCAAGTAGTTTTTGGTCAGTCATTTCCAATCCTCGTCGTCGTATGAATTATCCCAAAACGCGAGACTGCTTTCCGCCGCGCCGAGTAAGTCGCTAAACGATTCTCCCGCTTCGACAACAAAAACGGTCACATGCGCGCCAGCAGGGAATGGAACAGTCAATTCCACCTGTCCGTTTTCGGTTACTTCGACATCATATTTGAGAGCGGTTTGAGTCAGCATTTGAACCTCGTAACTCGATTATACAACTAAACAGTTGTGTCATCTTTATGCGGTGGTTGAGTAGCCCGAGCGCTAGCCGAGGGCGTATCGAAACCACCACGTCGTAAGACAATTCTTGTATCAAAATTCCTCTTGGACATTGGTGGTTTCGATACATCCCGCGACGCTTCGACTGCGCTCGCAATAAACGCTCGCTCCGCTCAGCGCGAGCCGCCTACTCAACCAACAGAGTATCCTTGTTATCATTCCCTCAACATCCACGCCAGCGGACTTGCGAGCAAGACCAAGCCTGTTGTCATCATCAACACGGTGGGGAAGCCGTAATTTTCTGCAAGCGGACCCGTAATCAATAATCCCAGCGCGCCTGCGGAGAAGATGAAGCCGAGGATGAGTCCCGAAGCGAGCGCCATGCCGCCTGAAATGGCGCGTTGTGCCAGCACCACCATGATGCTATGTACCGCGCCTGTGGACGCGCCCGAAAGCGGAATCAACACATATAGCCACGGCGACCATCCGATCTGGCTGATGATGAAGAGGGGGAACGCGGCGAGGAATAACGCGGTCGCCGCGACTTTGCGTTTGGTGAATTTATCTCCCAGATGCCCGCCGATCACATTTCCTAACGCCGAGCCGCCCATGAACAAGCCCGCGATACTGCCATACGTGATCGCGTTTTGTCCCAAGTCCTTGATGTATTTCGGCATGAACGAGATCATGTTCGATTGCGCCCACGATTGCAAACTCGCCACCGCCGCGAGCAGGACGATAAATCCGATGCCTGCTTGCAAACGGATCTTGCCATCGTCGTGTTTCGGCTTGGGGTGCGGATGATTGTGCCGCAGTTGATAGGCGAGCGAAAAACCGATGGGAATCGAAATCACCGAAAGGATCACAAGCCAATGCAAACCGAGCCGCGCCAGAATCAAGCCTGTGAGGATCGGTCCGATGAAATGCCCGATTTGACCCGCCATGAAAAATAACGATGTAGAGGTGGTGTCGCGTCCCTTGAGCAGAGCGCGTCCCTGTAGAGTCGCTTGGGCTGTGCCAACAGGATGAAAGGCGGAAGAGCCGAGCGCGGCGATGATCAGGCAGACGAGTCCGCCCGTCTCAGGTACGAAGATCGCGCCTGTGAAAAATATCGTCATCCATAACAAGCCGCCCGCCGCCAGCCAGCGCGGACCGACGCGGTCGGACATCCAGCCGAAAAATGGTTGCGCCAACGCGCCTGCCCAGATGTAAATTGTGGAGATGATCGCGATGATCGTTTCGCTCAGACCGAGATAGGTGAGCAGGACGGGGCGCGCGCTGTTGAACACGTCCACCATGAGATGGCTCAGCGCGACGGAGGAGAAAAGGGAGTCGAGGAGGAGTGACATATAGTTTCACATGTCGTTGCGAGGAGCGACCGCTTCGCGGGGAGCGACGAAGCAATCTCCTCATTACATACTAGCAATTGTTAGTACGCAAACATGAGATTGCTTCGTCGTTGCTTCGCTCCTCCTCGCAACGACATTTTATTGCTGATAAAGATGATGTTGTTCGATGTATTCGTACACGGGCAT
>CASGHD010000227.1 GCA_949319575.1 uncultured Anaerolineales bacterium
CCTACAATAACACAAACGGCGACAATTACCCCTACCGAAACCATAACTCCTACCCCTACCATAACCCTCACTGAAACGATCTCCCCAACAGCCAGTATAACCCCAACCACAACTGTTACTCCCACGCCAACCTCCACCTCCACGCCTGCTGGTTTTCTCAGCGTTATCATCAATGAGGTTGCCTGGGCAGGCACCGCCGCATCCACAAATGACGAGTGGATTGAACTATACAATCCGGGAGGCACAAGTGTGAATCTTGTTGGGTGGATTTTGCGCGCATCCGATGGAAATCCAACAATAAACCTTACGGGAAGCATACCGCCAGGCGGATATTACCTCCTCGAACGCGGGGACGATACAACGGTTTCCGATATTCCAGCGGATCAAATATACCCGGGAGATTCATCGACTGCCCTTAATAATAACGGCGAAGTTCTCCAACTGATGGATCCCCTTAATCGGTTAATAGATTCTGCCAATTCGAATGGATTCTCATGGCCCGCTGGACTTGCGTCGACATTTGGAACCATGGAACGCCGAGGCGTTATAGCAGATAGCGACACCGCGTGGATTACTAATACAGGAGTTATTTCCTGGGGGTTGGATGCGGGCTTCCCTAATATCTGTACAGTAACTCCTCCATGCACTACTGCTCCGAGAACGCTTAGAGGCACGCCAAAGCATTTGAACTGGGCGACACTGGTAACTCCAACACCGTCAATCACCCCAACATCCCCTCCGAAAGCAACAGCCACCAAGACAGCCCCACCTCCTCCCCCGCCTCCCCTCATTGCCATCAACGAATTCCTGCCGCGCCCCGGACGCGACTGGAACAACGACGGGTTCGTCAACACCGACGATGAATTCATCGAGATCATCAACCACGGCACGATCCCTGTCAACCTGGGCGGGTACACGCTGGATGATGAAGCGAACGTGGGGTCGAAGCCGTTCGCGCTTCCCTCCATCACGCTGGCGCCCGGCGAACGGATCGTGTTCTACGGCAGTCAGACAGGTTTGCTGTTGAGCGACGGCGGCGATGGGGTGCGCCTGCTCAAACCCAACGGCTCGTTGATGGACGCCTACAACTACTCCCTTGCCCGCTACCCCGACCAATCCTTCTGCCGCCTGCCGGATAACGGCGGGCTGGACGACTGGAACCGGACCTGCTTCCCCTCCCCGGGATTGAGAAATTCCGCCGGCGGCGCTCCGGGCGTTGGCTCGGGCGCGGAGACTTCGTTCTGCCCTGTGGCAGATACCCTCCCGCTAGATTTTTACCTCGCGGAATGCGCGCCGTTCGGCAACAACATCTGGAGCCGCCCCTATTGGGACGATACCGGCTGGTTCGGCGAACAGCCCCTGCAAAACTACCCCGGCAAATGGGAAATCTTTTTGGATTAGGTCTCTTGCACTCTCTACCGTACAAATCCGTTTTGGGGACGCAGAAAAACGTAGATTTTTCTTTTCGAATCAGCGAAAATCAGCGTCCCATTCTTAAGATGTACGGTAGAGAATTCTTGCATAAGTGATCTTTGAAGCCATAAAGCGCGCAGAGTCTCAGAGAAACACTCAGAATCTCTGCGCGCTCTGTGGCGAAGATGTTTTTACAAGACATTCAGGACTTACGCAGAATGATTTTTTTGTCCGCTAATTCACGCCAATCTCCGCGAATTTTTAAAAGATTAGTGAAGATTAGCGGATAGTTTTTTTTTGGATTTTGCGTAAGTCCTAACATTAATAAAAAAGCGGCGGTCTCATTACGAGACCGCCGCGCTTGTTAATCCTGCGCCGCGTTTGCCACTTCCTCGGGTTCGAACACAACCTCCTCCTTGCCGGTCAGTTTCTCGTCCACTTTTTGGACGATGAGGCGCAAATGCCCGGGGTGTGAGACAAAGTCCAAATCGTCGGCGGGAACCGCAAGGATGGGGCACAAGGTGAAGTTGTCGATCCACGTTTCGTACAGGTTGTTGAGCCCATGCAGGTATTCGTCGGTAATGGTGCGTTCATAGTCGCGCCCGCGATTCGAGATGCGCCCCATCAACGTGGGCGCCGAAGCCCGCAGGTAGATGACCAGGTCGGGCGGCGGGAGGAAGCGCAGCATCGTCTCGTAGAGATCGCGATAGGTCTGGTAATCACGGTCTTGGATGTGCCCTTGCACATATAGATTCTGCGCGAAGATCTCCGCGTCTTCGTACACACTGCGATCCTGCATCACCGAGTCGGGATGTTGCGAAAGTTGGAAGTGCGCGCGCAGGCGGTGCGTGAGAAAAAAGACCTGCGAGTGGAACGACCACGAATCCATGTTCGCATAAAAATCGGCGAGATACGGGTTTTGGGTGACCGGCTCGTAGAACGGCTCCCAGCCCATGCGCGAGCAAAGCATCTGCACCAGCGTCGACTTTCCCACGCCGATATTCCCTGCCACCGCAACAAATTTTTTCACAGCATTCCTCCTCAAACATAAGGCTATAACATTGAGGCGCAATCAAATTCTTTGCCACAGATTTCGCGAATTCGCGCGAATTTTAAAATAAATCTGTGAAACCCGCGGCTAAAAAGCGCTTTCGCAAGAGGTGTAGTCTATTGCGGAAATTCGCCAGCCAATTCCTTGTCGATCACCTGCTTGAACACCTCGATGGGTTGCGCCCCAATGACCGCCAGCCCATTGATGAAGAAGGTCGGCGTGGAGTTGACGCCCATATTGATGGCAAAGTCGCTGTCTTTCTGGATCATTGACCGATACGTGCCAGCCTTCATGCAAGATTCGAAGGCAGACGCGTTCAGGTTCAAATCGCTTGCATATTGGGCGTACACACTGCTTCCCAACACATCCCCGCTGAGCAGTTTGTCGTGGAACCCCCAAAAGGCATTCTGCTCATTGGCGCACATGGCGGCTTCGGCGGCTGAGAACGCGTCGGGGTGAATGGATGTGAGCGGCAGGTTCCGGTACACAAAGCGAATCTGCCCTTCGTATTCCGCGAGCAGAGGCTGATAGACTTCCGCGAACCAGCGCTTGCAAAACGGGCATTGAAAATCGCTGAACTCGACGATGGTGATGGGCGCGTCTTCCGGACCCAATGCGGGATACCCCTCGGTGGGGATATCGTAGCGGCGGACGACCTGCGGCTCTTCCACCACTTGCGCCTGGTTCGCCGCCTGAGGCGACGCTGTGCCCGCCCTTGCGAACAGATCCGTTCCCCACACGACGTACCCGGCAAGGATCCCGAAGAAAAACGTCAACACGCTGAGCGCGGCATAGAAGTGACTCGCCTTGAACGTGATGGTGTTCTCGTCTTTCTCGGTAACGGCAGGTTCGGCGGTGACGGGTCTGCTTTTGGGAACGGGAATCGGTTGTTCTTCAATTGTTGTGGATTTTTTCGGCATGACTGGCATTATAAAACACGCCCGCCGATTTGTCAGTTGCCACTTTTGTACGGGAAAAACGTATGTCGTTTTGCAAGTTTATTTTTCGGAGGTTCAAATGACAACTCATGAAAAACACATCCCCTGGTATCTGTGGCCCTTTGCCGTCATCTGGAAACTGCTGACGGTCATCGTCGAACTCACGGGGCGGCTCGTGGCGATGATCCTCGGCATCGTGCTTATGCTCGTCGGCGGCATTATCAGCCTGACCGTCATCGGCGCCATCGTCGGCGTTCCGTTGGCGATCGTGGGATTGTTGCTGTTTTTGAAGGGAATGTTCTAACGAGCGCAAAGTTCACTTTGCGCTACGCGATCGTCTCAGACTGCGTCCCCCGCTTCCGAAGCAGAAGCAGAATTCGGCTGGGTAGGGAGGCGAGAAACCTCCGCACGGGCGGGATGCGCATGACAAGCAGAATGACCGCGATCACCGTGTAGACCAACGGGCGGATGATCTCGCCTTGCAAGGCAAAGAAATCGCCTTTCTTGCCCCATGCATAATGCAGTAATACCAGCGGCACGATGAAATAGATCGTCTGGTGGATGCGTTTCCAGCGTTTGCCGAGGCGCTTCTTCCAGAGGTCGAACGAACTGGCGGCAAGCGGGATCAACAAGATGAAACCGATCAACCCGACGATGATGTAGGGCTTCTCGAAAATTGTCTGCGCGATCAGGCTCCACGCCAACCCATAGTCGAGATTGAAAAAGATGATGACGTGGATGGTCGCATACAGGAACGCGTACAACCCAAGCGCGCGGCGGCGTTTGAGCAATTCGGTCCATTTGAAGAGCGTGTTCAATGGCGTGCACGCCAGCGAAAGGATCAGCAGGGTAATGGCATGACGCCCCGTGCGTTGCTCCAATTCCTGAATTGGGTTTGCCGAAAGGTTGCCGGTGATGAGTTCAAACACAAGAATGACCAGCACAGACCAGGCATACGCGTGCATGGCAATTTGAAGAGGGGTGTAACGCGAAAAGATTTTTTTCAGCATAACGTCTATGGTACCGCAAAGTTCACTTTGCCATACCCGGCGGGCTAATAATTTTCGATCAGATCCATACCCGCATACATCCCAGCCACTTGTTCGGCGTACCCATTGAACATCAGGGTGGGGCGGCGGTTCAATTCGCCGATGCGCCGCTCCGAAGCCTGAGACCAGCGCGGGTGCGGGCGCTCAGGGTTTACATTCGAATAAAACCCATATTCCCTCGAGGAGGCTGTGTGCCACAATGTAGAGGGCGTCTCAGCCACCAGTTCGATCTTTGTGATCGCCTTGATGGATTTGAATCCATACTTCCACGGGACAACCAGGCGAATCGGCGCGCCGTTCTGGTTGGGGAGCGGTTCGCCATATAAGCCGGTTGCCAGAATCGTCAGGTTGTTCATGGCTTCATCGAGTCGCAAGCCTTCCTGATAGGGCCAGGTGAAAAGACTATTTCCCTGCCCTTGCATTTCCTCGGGGCGATACACCGTTTCAAACCGGACGAACTGCGCGTCGGATGTCGGCTCCACTTCGTTCAGAATGGATGAAAGCGTGAACCCCGTCCACGGGATGACCATGCTCCACGCCTCCACACAGCGCAGGCGATAAATGCGCTCCTCCTGCGTGAACTTGCCCAGCAGATCCTCGATGCCGTAGGTCTTGGGTTGTTTCACCAAACCGTAAACTTCCACCGTCCACGGGTTGGTGTTGAAATCCTTCGACAACGAGGCAACCGCTTCTTTACCGGCGCTGAATTCATAGTAATTATTGTAATGGGTGATGTCTTCATATGCGGTGGTTGGATCGCCCAACTCGTCGAATTTGACTTCGACAGGCGACTCGCTCGCCTCCTCCCCCGGGAGGACTGTCGCGGCTACCCCGGGCGCGCACGCCGCCAGTAGCGCCGATCCGCCGAGGAGTCCCGCCGCTTTGAGGAACTCGCGCCGCGAAAGGTATTGCGAATACGGCGTGATCTCAGACGAGTTGACAGGGACAGATTTGTAGTTGTTGTTCATGGTTTACCTCAACGATGAAAAAATAATATGGTTATGACTTACGCAGCTGGTGGGCAGTTGTACTGCCGCCGTCATCTCGCAACTTCAACGAAATAGGCGCAACTACGTAACTCCTAACCCAATAAAATTCGCGCAATTCGCTCACTTGCGGCATTCGCGTTAAGAGAGTGTTTCTTAAGTCTGTGTCATCTTCTTTTTGTACACGGAGTGCGCGGAAAACACGGAGAAGAGCCTCTTTTTTGATGGTTTTTCCGTGCAATTCCGTGAAATCTGTGTCCAAAAAAGTCTTTAAGAAACAGTCTCTAAGAAATTTCCGGCTTTGCACAAGCCGCATGGCGAGGCAAGATTCACCTTGCCATACTTTTAATGCCTGAAGTATAGGAGAACTTCCTTACAAGAAGATTACGCCCCTCTGAGAAGTTTCTTAAGGGATGTTGAAGGTAAACAATGTGCCCCTGCCCGGCTTGCTCTCGACTCGGATCGCGCCGCCGTGCGCCTGCACAATGCCGCGCGCGATTGCCAACCCCAGCCCCGCGCCCGTGCCACGACTGCGCGAGCGCGCCGCGTCGCCGCGATAAAAACTTTCGAACACGTGCGGCAAGTCTTCCTCGCGGATCCCCTCGCCGGTATCGCTGATGGTGACTTCGATTCCCTTGCCGGTGCGATGCGCCCATACGCTGACGCGTCCCTGGTCGGGCGTGTGCCGCAGGGCGTTACCGATCAGGTTGTTGAGCGCCCGCCCGATGGCTTGCGTATCCATGTTCACCGGGTCCACGTTGTACTCCACATTGCCTTCAAGTTTGATCTCGTGTTGTTTTGCGGGTTCGGTAAAGCTTTCGAGCGTATCCGAAACGAGGTCGTTGAGCGAGGCATTCTGGCGGTCGAGCGGAAAGCCCCCCGTATCGAGTTGCGCCATCTGAAACAGATCATCGATCAACAAGGAAAGCGAGTTCACGTCGCGTTGGGCGGTGCGTAAATATCGGCTGACGGTCTCTGGGTCTTCCACCACGCCGTCGGATAACGCCTCCAAAATTGCGCGCACCGAGGTGAGCGGGGTTTGCAAATCGTGCCCCACCCAGGCGATCAGGTCGCGGCGCATGTGTTCGAGTTCGCGTTGTTTGCTGTCGCTTTCCTGTAATTGTTTCGCCATTTGGTTGAATGTTTTTGCCAGCCCTGCCACTTCGTCGTGACCCTGCACAGGCACGCGCGTGCTCAGTTCGCCGTGGGCGATATTTTCCGCCGCGCTCTTGAGTAGTTGAATGCGCTGGGTGATCGTGCCGGAGAGGAAATATCCGAGCACAGTTGCCATGCCGCCGGCAAACACCAGCAATACGATGGCAAGCAGGAGGTCGTGCTGGCTCGAGAACATCATCTGCGCCGAGAACCACACGTTGAAGAATGTTAGCACGCTGGCGAGGATGTACCCGCCCAGCAACGTCCAACGCAGGTTGGGCGACATGTGAATCCACCCGAGCGAATACGCAAGATAACCGATGACCGCCGAGACCAATGCCGTAACGCTGAGATATAACGCCAGGTTGGCGATATCCTTCATCGGCGGAAACATCACCAGCATGAAAACTCCCAGCGTAATCGCAACGATAACCGCCGCGCCGAGAATCAACCGGAAAACAAGGGGAGTTCGCGAAAAAAGTTTTTTCATCTTAGGGTTCAAATTTATAGCCGACCCCCCACACCGTGAGCAACCGCGCGGGTTTCGATGCGTCGAGTTCGATCTTTTCACGCAAGCGGCGCACATGCACGGTCACGGTGCCAGGGTCGATGTATTGCGCCCCGCCCCACACGCGCTCGAGCAATTGATCGCGCGTGAACACCTGCTTCGGGTGGCGCATCAACAAATATAACATGTCGAATTCCTTCGCCGTCAATTCTACTTCGGAGTCATGCGCTTTGACCACCCGACTGCGAGGGTCAATGGACAGGGCGTTGAAGGATATCGCCCGGTCACTCCCCTCCTCTGCCTGCTCCCGCGCCCCGCGCCGCATCACCGCCCGCACCCGGCTCACCAGTTCCTGCGGGCTGAACGGCTTGACCACGTAATCGTCTGCGCCCATCTCCAGCCCTGCGATTCGATCCGCCTCTTCGCGCCGCGCTGTCAACATGATGATCGGCACATCGGAGCGGTCACGCAACCAACGGGTGAGCGCCAGACCGTCCACTTCAGGGAGCATCAGGTCGAGGATGACAAAATCCGGGGGCTGTCGCTCGAAGATCCCCATCGCTTGTTTGCCGTCTGAGGCAACCTGCGCCGAAAACCCGGCGCGTTTAAGATACAGGCTTACCACCTCGGCGATGCTGGCTTCGTCTTCCACCACGAGAATGGAACGCGCGTTCATCGAACCCATCATACTCCAATGTTATTCCGAATCGCAATCGGGTTTAGGAATTTGTAAGATTTGCCGATACCCCATGAACTTTTTGTTTACTTGACCATTGTCTCGATTTCATCAAATGAGCGGATATCATCCCGCCCGGCATTCTTGGCGGCATACATCGCCTGATCTGCGGCGCGCAGGAAAGAATCGCGCGTATCGCCGTTGGCTGGGTAGGAGGCAATCCCCATCGAATAGGTTGCGGTCAATATATGATTGGCGTATGGCACAACCAACACTTTGAGAGATTTCCGCAGGGTTATCGCGCGTTCCTGCACGATAGCGGAGGTTATGTTCGGCATCACGATGAGGAATTCCTCGCCGCCGTAGCGGCAGGCAAAGTCACCGCGGCGGCTGTGGCTCATCAACATGCCTCCCAGTGCTTTCAACATCACATCCCCTGCTTCGTGCCCATAGGTATCGTTGACCTGCTTGAAGTGATCGATATCGATCATGATGATGGACACCGGGTAGGATTCTCGCGCGGCTCGGGCGAGTTCCCTATCCAGCGTTTCTTCAAGGTAACGGCGGTTGAATAGCCCGGTAAGAGGATCGCGCACTGCCTGCTCGCGCAACTGACTTTGCAGAATTCCGATTTCGATGAGTTGTGATTTCATGCGGAAGTTGGCGTCGCGGAGTCTCTTTTCCACCTCTTTGCGTTCGGTAATATCTCGAAAGACAAGCAACCTGCCATTGACCTGCCCGTTCTTGTCGTAGAGCGGAGTCATGCGTAAGTCGAGAATATGCGATGGCGATGAAGGAATGCGGACTTCGGTTTTTAGATCAAAATTGCCGAAAATCGGGCTTGTTTTTTCCACCCAGCCGCCGAAAACTTCGTAGGCATATTTGCCTAGAAGTTCCTGCGGTCGTTCTGCCAGCAACACTTCCATGGCTGGGTTGAGATCAGCAATGCGGTTTTGGGCATCAAGCACTAATACGCCATCCCCCATGTTTTCGACCAGGTGACTTCGCGCCACGGGGATGAGATCCATGAAATGGGTGCGGAGCGTGGCAGCAACGAATATGACGCCGGTGATCCCAAAACTGATCGGCGAAATATCCAGACTGCTGAACGAGATATATTTGACTTGGCTATAGATGCTGAATGCGAATGGAATGATACATCCGAGTAGAAGCAGGCGGTACTGGTTTCGATACAAATTGCTTGCGCGCAGCGCCTCGCGCATCAGCGTTAGGGTGCCGATTGTCACCGTGCTATAGGCAAGCGCCAGATTTACAAAATAGATCGGTCCGCGTTGAATTTCTAGTACGGGAAACCCATCTTGCTCAACCAATTGCACGGAAGAAAGGACGAGATGATGGTATGAGTTGGTCCACTGAAGGAGGATGAATGCGATTGAAAAAACAAAAAATGCAATTAATGTGCGGCGTGTAAACCAAACTGTGTTTCCGCTGAATTTCAAGATGAAATTCATGAACAGGATCGGCACGGCGGCGACAGGAACTACCATCACATTCAACCAGAAGAACTTCGCCGCGAAACCTTCCTGGATATATTGCGCGGCGGAAAACGCGGACCACATCGACAAGGCAACCAGCAACGCCGTTAACGTGGACGAGCCGGGCGCTTTCCTCTTCCGGGCGGTCAACGACGCGGAAAAGGTTATGGCGGCGGAAATGATCAGTAAAACGATATAAGTGGAAAAATACGCTGGCATAAGCCTGAAAATTGGGGGCGCCTAAACAGGAAGCGATGATATGTCACTCTGTTTTGTCGATATCATCTCGATGTTAGGTACTCTCGAAAAATTGACGCAATTGTAGCCTTTACCGAATAAACCCAAACTTGCAATGGGTTTACAAAGGTATGACTTACACAGTTGGCGGTCAGTTGTATTGCCGCCGTCATGTGCGCCTTCAACGAAACAGGCTCAACTGCGTAACTCCTAAGAGACTGTTTCTTAACTTGCTTTTTTGCCACAGAGCGCGCTGAGACCTTTGAGAAAAATCTCAAAAAATCGTAACTGCTCAGGGCGTTGTTTTGCGGCGTGATTCGGCGGACTAAAGTCCTGTGTCTCGACAAGCTCGACAACCACCTCAGTTCGTGAAAGTCCGCTGAAGCGGACTCGTTGCGCTAGCCCCGAAGGGGTCGCGTTGAGCTTGTCGAAACGGGCTTCCATGTGCTGAGCCTTGGATTGAGCTTGTCGAAATCATGTGGCTTCAGCCCCGCTCACTGGGAATGGCTGAGTAGTTACAATAAATCTCTGTGAACTCTGTGTTCTCTGTGGCTAAGGCTCTTTTTCGTGCGTTTCTTAGACTTAGAAACACTCTCTAAAACGGTCTGCCTGCGCTGAGCCGCAGGCGACCGTCGCTTCGCTGGCAAATACGGCGGTCGCAGACCGCCTGCGAGCGAAAGATTAAATCGAGTGAATGACCGTTTTCAGCGTAAGACGCGGCAAAGAATGCGACAAAAAAGGCTCCCCAGCGAACTGAAGAGCCTTCCTGTATGCGATCGTTACTCTTTGCCGAACGACTCGAGCGCGTTGTCCAGGCTTTCGTACATGGGGATATTTTGCAAAAACCCAGTGATGCCCAGCACGTTGTAGATCTGGGCGGGCGCGTTGCATAATTTCATGCGCGCCACTTTGAAATGCTCCTCTTTGGGAGTGAAGATCAGGTAAACCTTTTGCAGGGCGCGCATGCCGGCGCTGGTGAGCGTATCGAGGTTGCTCATGTCGATCAGCAGGTACCGCGCGCCGCCATCATAGGCGACCCGCGCTTCCTCCAGCAGGCGGCTTTCACCCTGCGCATCGAGCCAGCCAGACACGCGGAAAATGGTGATAGGCACATCTGCCTGCCGTTGTTCGGATGATACGTTGAATTCGGAATTCATGGTCGCCTCACTGTTCGGTAGGGTTCAGCACAGCCAGAATGATTCTCCCGATTATACACTTGACGGGCGTTTCCAACGGGCATACAATCGCGCCACAAATTTATCGATCAGCCAGCGGCGAAGTTGGTGTAACCCCAACACTGTCGCGCAACTGTGAATTTAGTTGGATAGTTACATAGTTATGTAGTTGAGTAGTTCGGTTGTTGAACTACATAACTATTGAACTAACAAACTACCCAACTAATGAAGTCAGGTCGCCCGCTCTGGTCGGTTCACCACTCTCTCGCAGAAAGGAGGTGGAGGACGACGCTGTTCGGCGCAAGCGAGTCTCTCTAACCTCCCCAGCAACGGCTGGGGATTTTGATTTCATATCCAACGAGACTTCACAGGTCTTTAAGACGTGTGAAGTCTACAAAAAACCAGGAGAAGAAAATGTTACGCAAGACTTTAATATTAACCTTACTGATCGCTTTATTAACCGCCTGTGCGCCTCAAGCCACGCCGACAGTTGTCCCCGCCGCCACGGAAATTCCTGCCACCCAAGCCGCGACAGAAATCCCTGCCACAGAAGCGCCGGGACTCACTCTCACCGACGGGCTTGGGCGTGAAGTCCAGCTGGACGGTCCCGCGCAGAAAATTGTTTCGCTGGCGCCTTCGATCACTGAAATGCTGTTCGCGGTTGGCGCCGGCGCGCAAGTTGTGGGACGCGATGATTTTTCAGATTACCCCGCCGAAGCGTCGAATGTGACCAGCATCGGCTCCACCTATGGCGATTTGAACACAGAAGCCATCGTCGCGCTTGAACCCGATCTGGTGATCGCCGCCGAGATCAACACGCCTGAGCAGGTCAAATCATTGGAAGACCTGGGCATCGCTGTGTATTATTTGAAAAACCCCGTCACCTTTGCCGAGATGTACGAACAGGTCAAATGGTTCGGGCAGTTGACAGGTCACGAAGATGAAGCGGGAGCGTTGGCTGAATCGTTAGCCGCGCGCGTGGATGCCGTCACAGAAGCGGTGGCGAACGTCACCGAAAAGCCGACGGTCTTCTATGAAATTGATGGCACCGATCCCTCCAAGCCGTGGACGACGGGTCCTGGCACGTTCATGGATACGATGATCACGATGGCGGGCGGCATTAACATCGGCGGCGTCTTAAGCGACTCGTACGCGCAGATCAGCGTGGAAGAAATTGTTTTGCAAAACCCCGATGTGATCGTGCTGGGCGATACCGCGTTTGGCGTGACGATTGAATCCATCGCCGAACGCGCGGGCTGGGCAGACCTCACCGCTGTGCAGGGAAACCAGGTCTTTGCGTTTGACGACAACCTCGCCAGCCGACCAGGTCCGCGCTTGGTGGATGGCTTGGAAGCGCTGTTGAAGATTCTGCATCCTGAGTTGGCGCCAGTGCAGTAGTACGTAGACAAGGAAACAAGTACACACGGAAACAGGTAAATATATTTCCTGTGTACTTGTATACTTGTATACCTGTTGTAAGACCTGTGTACCTGTATACCTGTCTGCATTCCCCATGCGTCGCTTTCCATTTCTTTCCTCTTTCCTCTTTCTTCTGTGCGCTTTACTTCTCAGTTTAGCCGTTGGTTCTGTGTTCATTCCATTAAAAGAAATTTTTGCAACCCTTCAAGGAAATGGAACTAACCTAACTGAAAATATTTTATGGAATATTCGTTTGCCAAGAACGGTATTGATCGCGCTGACGGGCATGGCATTGGGTGGGAGCGGCGCGGCGTATCAAGGGCTGTTTCGCAACCCATTGGCTGATCCGTTTTTAATCGGCATCGCTTCGGGCGCGGGCTTGGGCGCCGTGCTTGCCATGACGGTCCAATGGCCCTACTCATTTTGGGGGTTGATGGCGATTCCGCTCGCGGCGTTTGTTTCGGCGTTGTTCACGGTTGCAATCGTTTATTTTTTAGCGCGTGTCGGTCAGACCACGCCCATCACCAATTTGATCCTCGCAGGCGTGGCAGTTTCATCGTTCGCCACAGCGCTGATGTCGTTCCTCATGCTTCGATCAGACGGAGAACTCCGCCGCGCGATGAGTTGGTTGATGGGCGGTTCAATTCAACTGGGTTGGTCGTTCGCGCTTGCGATCCTGCCTTATTTGCTCATCGGTCTCGGCGTGTTGGTATTTAGCGGGCACGCGCTGAACCTGCTTCAATTCGGCGACGAACAAGCGCAACAACTTGGTTTGGATACCACGCGCGCAAAACGAATCATTTTGATCGCGGCTTCATTGGCGACCGCCTCCGCTGTGGCATTTTCAGGCATTATTGGATTCGTCGGACTCGTCGTCCCGCATCTTTCGCGCCTGTGGTTTGGTCCCGATTATCGGCGTTTACTCCCCCTCAGCATTCTCAGCGGCGCCACGATATTGCTGGTTTCTGATGTGATCGCGCGCGTCGTACTCGCTCCGCAAGAATTGCCTGTGGGCATTGTCACCGCCCTGGCTGGCGCGCCGTTCTTTTTATGGGTGCTAAGACGATCCAAGACGCAAGGATTATGGTAATGAGCAAAAACATCAAACAAGGACTGGTCATCGTCAACACAGGCAACGGCAAAGGGAAATCCACTGCCGCGTTTGGTATGGTCTTTCGCGCGTGGGGGCGCGGCTTTCGGATTTGCGTGGTGCAATTCATCAAAGCCGAGACGGGTCAATGGGGCGAGATCAAAGCCGCGAAAAAACTCGGCATAGACTGGTTCGCCAAAGGCGACGGCTTCACATGGACATCGAAAGATATGGATGAAACCATTGCCCGCGCGATAGATGGCTGGGAAGTGGCGAAAGAAAAGATCACCAGCGGCAACTATGATTTGGTTGTCTTGGATGAATTTACCTACGCTTTACACTTCAAATGGCTGGATACGAACGAAGTCGTTGAATGGCTCAAAGCCAACAAGCCCAACGATTTGCATCTTGTGATCACAGGGCGAAACGCGCCTCCTGAATTGATCGAATACGCCGACCTCGTAACCGAGATGGTTGAAGTGAAGCATCCGTTTCAAAAAGGTATACTGGCGCAAGCTGGTATTGATTTCTAGACATGACATGTCTCATTAAAGCGCATGTCTGTCATAACCATTGCGTAGATACAAGCGTTATCCAACCAGATTCTCATGGAGACATGTCATGTCTTTAAGTGTGCCACTCATACACCCTCTCGATCAATCCGCGATACAAGCCGCGCGTGAGCGACAAAACCAACTCACCAAACCTGCGGGCAGTTTAGGTCGCCTCGAGGAACTTTCGATTCAACTGGCAGGCATCACTGGAAAAAATATTTCGACGATCAAAGACAAAGTGATTATCGTCATGGCTGGCGACCACGGAGTCGTCGCCGAAGGAGTCAGCGCGTATCCACAAGAAGTGACTCCGCAAATGGTGTTGAATTTTCTCGCGGGCGGCGCGGCGATCAATGTGTTGGCTCGTCAAGTTGGCGCGCGCGTCGTTGTCGTGGATATGGGCGTTGCAAACGACATTGATGCGGGTAGGGGCGGGGTCACCCCGCCCTTACTCATCCAGTGTAGAGTCGCCTCGGGGACGATGAATCTGGCTCAAGGTCCCGCGATGACGCGTGAACAGGCGGAAGAATCTGTTCAAAGCGGAATCGATATCGCGTTGGCAGAAATATCCAAAGGCGCCGACATCCTCGGCACTGGCGATATGGGAATCGGAAACACAACCCCATCTGCCGCGATTGCTTGCGCGTTGATGAATGCCTCGCCTGAAAAAATTGCTGGGCGCGGCACAGGCGTGGACGATGACGGACTCCAACGAAAAGTTTCTGTCATCGAAAAAAGTTTGCAAGTGAATATGCCGAATCCCAAAGATGGTTTGGATGTGTTATCAAAAGTTGGCGGCTTTGAAATTGGCGGGCTGGCTGGCGTGATGATCGGCGCGGCGTCGAAGCGTGTGCCCGTGATGGTGGATGGATTTATTTCCACTGCCGCCGCGCTGATCGCTGTGACGATTGCGCCGCAATGCAAAGACTATCTGATTTTCGCGCACCGTTCCAAAGAAAATGGTCACGCGTTGATGTTGGAATGGCTCGGCGTAAAACCGTTGCTCGATTTAGATCTGCGACTCGGCGAAGGCACAGGCGCCGCGCTCGGGATGTCACTCGCCGAATCGGCTTGCAAGATTCTCGCTGAGATGGCAACCTTCGGCGAAGCAGGCGTTAGTCAAATCGTCGAGTAGTCACTAGTCATCTATTCTCTATTCTCTATTCTCTATTCTCTAATCATCCAATGTCCTCTCTACTCGCCGCGTTTCAATTTCTGACAATCTTCCCCACCCTCATCAAGCGCATGTTCACATCGCAAGAGATGGGACGCGCGGTTGCGTGGTTCCCGTTGGTTGGAGTTGCGTTGGGATTTTTATTGTACGGCGTGAACACCCTCGCTCAATTGATTTTCCCTGCTTCCGTTTCCGCCGCATTGACAGTATTCGCATGGATTATTTTTACCCGCGCTTTTCATCTCGATGGCTTCATGGATACCTGCGACGGACTCTTCGGCGGCTTCACTCCCGAACGAAGATTGGAAATAATGAAAGACTCGCGCATGGGCGCGTTTGGAACAATCGGCGGCGCGTTAGTTTTGTTGACGGAATATACCGCGCTTCATTCTTCGGTCAATTTGCTCTCTGCTCTTCTGCTTGCAACCACGCTGGGGCGTTGGGCATCGCCGCTTGTGATTTATTTCTTCCCGTATGCCCGTGAAGAGGGGCTTGGCATTGAGATGAAAAGAAATGTCCGATTGCAAGAAGTTCTGGTTGCCACATTGATCGCTGGCGTCACGTCCTGGTTTGCCGCTGGTGGCTGGCTCGGATTGGTTCTCATGCTCAGCGCGGCGATTATCGCGTTCATCGTCGCCTGGTATGCGATGCGGTTGCTACACGGACTCACAGGTGATATTTACGGAACGGTCACTACTACTGTTGAAATGTTTATTTTATTGATCTTTACAATCTCTTGAAACCTGGAACCCGATACATGGAACTCATTCTCGGCGGCGCGCGGAGTGGAAAATCATCTTATGCCCAGAAACTTGCAGAAGAGTCTGGCAAGTCTGTGACGTTTCTGGCTACGGCGCAAGCGTTGGATGAAGAAATGTCCGCGCGGATTCGGAAGCATCAAAGCGAACGACCTCAACAATGGCAGACCTTTGAAATTCCGTTTGACATTGCGTCACATAGCAAAGAGATAAATTCAGAAGTTGTGATTCTCGACTGCATTACGTTGCTCGTCTCAAATTTGATAATGCAATTTGTGGAAGATGATCTTGTCGAGGAAGGACCGTTTATGAAAGCAGTGCAAAAGGAAATGGAAGAATTGCTTTCGGCGATTCGCGTATCAAATCAACGCTGGATCATCATCTCAAATGAGGTGGGGCTGGGGCTTGTCCCGCCGTATCCGCTGGGGCGTGTATACCGCGATGGGCTTGGCTGGGCAAACCAAAGGTTGGCGAAAGAAGCGAAGCGAGTCCTGTTTATGGTGGCGGGCATTCCGATGAAGGTTAAATAAAGATATGTTGAAAATCCAAAACATCTCTGTCAACTACGGCTCCCGCCAAATTTTGCACCACATCTCTCTCGATGTGCAAAGCGGAGAAGTCCTCGCGCTGATCGGACCCAACGGCGCGGGCAAATCCACTTTGATTCGCGCGGCGAGCGGAGTGATTCCATACACAGGACACGTCCGCACGAACGGAGATGATCTCGCCTCCCTTTCGACGCTTCAACGCGCCCGTTATATTGCCACAGTTCCCCAAGCCGTTTCCATGCCTCCTGCTTTTACGGTTTGGGAAACTGTCCTGCTTGGGCGGACTCCGTATCTGGGGTTTTTAGGTCAGCCTTCACAAAACGATGAGGAGATCGCG